>NZ_JBVITE010000010.1:116217-188246 GCF_055575155.1 Kitasatospora sp. NPDC034533 | reverse complement strand
ACCCCCTACGACCCCGTCACCCACCAGACCAACAACAAGATCAAAACGACTCCCGAGACGGCTCCGGCGGCATAGAGGTTGACTCAGGAAACTCATGCCGCCTTCCTACTCCGCTGCCCTGTGCTGCCGCAACCCGCCCGGGGCTGGGGCTGGCCCATGGGCGGGTGGCCGGGAGGACGGCGAGCAGCGAACAGATTTCAGGAAACGTTCGCTGAAATCTGTTCGCTGAAAGCTGTCATCTGAAATCTGTCAGCTGAAAGTTGTCGCCTGAAAGCTGTTCGCCGGATCCGTCCGCACAGCCCCCCGTCCGCCTCCACCGCCCGCCCGCACCCACCCGGCGACTACCGTGACCAGCATGGCCATCGACTTGCACCAGCGCCTGCTCGCCACCCGCGCCTCCGCCCCGTCGTACCCCGAGGTGGGTGCCACCAGGGGCGGGGGCGGGCGGCTGCCGGACGGCTACGCACACCTGCGCCGCCGGGTCCACCTCGGGCAGGGGCCGGAGGTGCTGGAGCGAGCCGGTCGCTACGTGCTCGGCTGGGGCAGCCAACTGGGCACCGGCTTCGCGGTGTACCCGGCCGGCCCGGCCCGGGAGGGCGAGACGGTGCTGCTGCGGCTGAACCTGCCGGGAAGCCGGTGGCCGCGGCTGGTGGTCCCCTGCCGGGTGGTGTGGACGGTGGACGAACCGGGCCGGATCGGGTTGGGGTACGGCACCCTCCCCGGGCACCCCGAGTGCGGCGAGGAGGCCTTCCTGGTGTCGATGGACGCCGACGGCGAGGTGTGGTTCGAGGTCACCGCGTTCTCCCGGCTGTCCGCCTGGTACGCCAGGCTGGGACGGCCGGTGGCACTGCTCTGCCAGCACCTGGCGATCGAGCGCTACCTCGCCGCGGTGGCCGAGCACGTCCGCTGAGCCCGCCCACCGGACCTGAACCACCAGCCGCC
This sequence comes from Kitasatospora sp. NPDC034533, assembly GCF_055575155.1. Classification (NCBI taxonomy): domain Bacteria; kingdom Bacillati; phylum Actinomycetota; class Actinomycetes; order Kitasatosporales; family Streptomycetaceae; genus Kitasatospora; species Kitasatospora sp. NPDC034533. The sequence continues at coordinate 187,304 of NZ_JBVITE010000010.1, read as the reverse complement.
AGCCACCAGCCGCCAACCATTAGCGCTCAGCAGTCAGCCGGACCCGAGCCGTCAGCCGAGGAAGGACAGCCGGACCGTGCGTCGCAGGTTGTCCCCGTTGGTGTCGACCAGCACCACCGACTGCCAGACGCCGAGCGCCAGTTGGCCGCCGAGCACCGGCAGGGTGGCGTGCGGCGCGACCAGGCCGGGCACCACGTGGTCCCGGCCGTGACCGGGGCTGCCGTGCCGGTGGCGCCAGCGGTCGTCGGCCGGGAGCAGGTCGCGCAGGACGGCGAGGAAGTCGTCGTCGCTGCCGGAGCCGGTCTCCAGCACGGCGATCCCCGCAGTGGCGTGCGGGACGAAGACGTTGAGCAGGCCGTCGCGCCCGGCGGCCCGTTCGTCGAGGAACGCGGCGCAGCGGTCGGTGATGTCGAGCGCGACCTCGCGGCTGCCGGTGGTGATCTCGAAGGTGCCGCTCTGGAAGTTGCCGGTCAGGAGCGGGCCGGTCTGGGTGGGGTGGTTGTTGTCCGCCATGCCGCCATCCTGTCCCAGGTCAGGCGCCGGGCGTACTCCCTCACCGACTCGCCGCGCCGGGGAGGCGGACTCGCGTAAGGTGAAAGGTTCAGACCACAGCCCCGCGCCCCGGGCACCACCCGCCTGGCCGGTGCCACGCCCCGCCGGCACCGACCGCCCACCTCCGGACACACCGAAGACCCGGCGGACCGGACGGTCCACCGGGTCGGTTCCCGGCCGCGCGACGGGAGTGACCCGTACCGCGCCGGCCGTAGCCGCCGGCTGTACTAGCCGCGCCCGCCGAAGAGGCTCCGACGCAGCCGACGCAGCGGCGTCAGCAACGAGATCCTGGTGTGGCGGCGACGGGCCGTCGGGGCCTCGGCGCCACGCGGCGTGAGCTCCCTTATCAACCCGAGCGCCTCGGCGGTGTCGACCGCCGGGAGTGCGGGCGCGCCGAGCACGGCCAGGTGTCGGTCGATCCGGCGGCCGGTCGTGCCGACACCGCACTGGATCGCCGGCACGCGGGGCCGAGTCCGCACTTGCATGTGTTCCATCAGTTTTCCCACCCCTACGAGGCGCCAGGGCCGTGAGGCGAAGACTATCCGTGTCGGACGGCCTTCGCGCAACCGTCCTTGGTCTTGTGCCACCGTATCGTGCGACGTCAACTGACGAAGCACCAGGGGCTGCCCGGCCGGTCACGACTAGGCATCAATGATGGTGCACGACCGGCCGTTCGTCACCGGGTCCGGGAAACATCCCTCCCGCACGCCGCCTGTCCGTCTCCCATATAGGGGACAGCCGCCACATCGACAAAGCGATCACCGGACACCCCGAAGCCGCTCACCGCACCACTCACGGGCCACTCACGACGCGCTCACGGACGCGCTCACGGGCCCCCTCGCCGCACCACCGGCCGCACCCCGCATCACCCCCTCCGCCGGACCCTCCACCGCGCCCCACCGGCACCCCACCGGCGCACGCGCTACCCAAGCGCCCGATTTCAGGAAGTGAACACATTCGAGGGATTGACTCCCGCCGATCATCCAAGCAATATCTGATGCACGCGTTCGCGCCCGCATCACACCCAGGCACGTGTTCGAGTGATGAAGGGCAGCGCGAGAGGAACTCCGGCTCCCGCGAGCCACTGCCCGGCCGCCTCGACGCTGCGGCGGCCAGGCTCGCGCGGTGCCCGGACCGGCGGCCGGCCGTAGAGGGTCGGCCGGGCCGCCACCTGACTGCCGGTGCCGCCCCGCGAGGGGCCCGGCACCGGCGGTTCCGGGTCCCCGGGCCCCCGGGGGTGCTTCGAGGACCCCGGAGCCCCCGCACCACCGCCTCGCGGACCCCGTACCCACCGCCCGGGAGGCCTCACAGCGGGCGTCCGAGCAGGTCGCGCGCGGTGGATCGGTACACTCGGCCAGCGTGTCCCTCCTCCTCAGCATCGTGCTCCCGGTCCACGGCGTGGAGCGGTACCTCCCGCGCTGCCTCGACTCGATCCTCGGCGACACCCCCGCCGCCGAGACCCGCTTCGAGGTGATCGCGGTCGACGACCTCTCCCCCGACGGTTCCGGCGCGATCCTGGACGCCTACGCGGCCCGCGACAGCCGGCTGCGGGTGCTGCACCTCAGCGAGAACCAGGGCCTCGGCGGCGCCCGCACCGCCGCCCTGCCGCACGCCCGCGGCGAGTACGTCTGGTTCGTGGACAGTGACGACTGGGTGCCCGAGCGGACGGTCAGCACGCTGCTGGACGAGCTGACCCAGGAACGCCGCCGGGAGACTCCCGCCGACGTGCTGATCACCGACTTCACCCACGTCTATCCCGACGGCGGGACCGAACCCAACCCGTGGCGCCACGTGCTGACCGGCTCCCCGCTGGTCGAGGGCTGCACGCTGGCCGAGCACCCGGCGCTCTTCCAGACCGTGATGTCGGTGTGGAACAAGCTGTTCCGCCGCGACTTCCTGGACGGCCTCGGCGTCTCCTTCGGGCGCGGCTACTACGAGGACATCTCCGTCACCTATCCGGCCCTGCTGGCCGCCGAACGGCTGCGCTACCTCGATCGCCCCTGCTACTTCTACCGGCGCGGCCGGGACGGCGCGATCACCGCCACCGCCTCCCCCAAGCACGCCGACGTGTTCGCGCAGTACGACGCGATCTTCGCCTTCCTGGACCGCCCCGAAGACACCGACCGCGCCGAAGACACCGGCCGCCCCGAAGGCACCGGCCGTCGCGACGGCGCCGGCCGCCCCGGTCGGCCCGTCCCGGACTCGCTGCGCACCCTGGTCTTCGACCGCACCGTCCGCCAGGCGCTGAACGTCTACGACACCCCCGGGCTGGTCCCCACCGAACTGCGCAAGGACTTCTTCCGGAAGATCGCCCGGCACTTCGACCGCCACCGCCCGGCCGACTACCGCTTCCCCGGCGGAGTGCGCGGCGTGCAGTACCGGCTGGCCGCCCGCGGCGCCCGGATCGCGTACGCGGAGCTGCGCCGCACCGGCCGGCTGCCGCGCGAACTGAAGCGCGGGGCACGGGCGGTGGCGCCCGCCGTGAAGAAGGGGGTGCGCAGCGGCGCCCGGTTCACCGCGTACAACGCGTTCCGCCGGCTGCCGCTGGACGAGAACCTCGCGGTCTACGCCGCCTACTGGCACCGGGGTTACGCGTGCAGCCCGGCGGCGATCTACGAGAAGGCGAAGGAACTCGCCCCGCGGATCCGGGGGGTGTGGGTGGTGGAGAACCGTACCCAGGCCGCCACGATGCCGCCCGGTGTGCCGTACGTGATCGTCAACACACCCGCCTACCTCAAGGTGATGGGGACCGCCAAGTACTTCGTCAACAACGTCAACTTCCCCCGCACGATGACGAAGCGGCCGGGCACGGTGCACGTCCAGACCCAGCACGGCACGCCGCTCAAGGCGATGGGCATGGACCTGCGCGACCACCCGGCGGCGGCCGAGGGGATGGACTTCGACCGGCTCCAGGAGGCCGTCGACCGCTGGGACTTCCTGGTCTCCCCCAACCCGCACACCAGCGAGCACTTCGCCCGCGCCTTCCCCGGCCGGTACGAGATGCTGAACACCGGCTACCCGCGCAACGACCGTCTGGTGAACGCCACTTCGGACGAGGTCCGGGCGATGCGCGAACGGTTCGGGCTGCGCCCGGGCACCCGGGCGGTGCTGTACGCGCCGACCCACCGGGGCAGCAAGGGCGGCTACGTCCCGCTGCTGGACCTGGCCGCGCTGGCCCGGGAGTTGGGCCCGGACTTCACGCTGCTGGTGCGCACCCACTACTTCCACACCGGCGGTCCGGGCGACCTGACGGGAGCCGGTACGGATTCGGCGGGGATCGTGGACGTCTCGGCGCACCCGACGGTCGAGGACCTCTACCTGGCGGCGGACGCGCTGGTGACGGACTACTCGTCGATGATGTTCGACTACGCCGTGCTGGACCGGCCGGTGGTGATCTTCGCCCCGGACTGGGAGGAGTACAAGCGGGAACGCGGCGTCTACTTCGACCTGTTCGCGCAGCCGCCGGGCGCGGTCACCCAGGACGCGGAAGGGCTGGCGCGGGCGCTGCTGGCGGGCGACCCGGAGCCAGCGGCGCGGGCGCGGTTCCGGGCGGAGTTCTGCGTCTGGGACGACGGCGGGGCGGCGGAGCGGGTGGTGCGCCGGGTGTTCCCGGTGGAGAGGCCGCAGGAGGACCCGAAGGAGGGCCTGCGGGAGGGCCTGCGGAAGGACCCGGCGGAGAAGTAGGCGCCCAGGCGGAGGAGGAGCCCGTCAGCGCCGGACGGCAGGGCACCGGACGGGGGCCCTGACCGCCTCCGCGGTCCCCATCGTGCGCTCCCGCGCACAGCGGGGTGCCCGGATCGGACGGCCACCCCCCACCCCGGCAGTGGCGCGCGCCACGGTCTGCCGGAGTGGACGGGTTCGGGGGTCGGTGTCGTAGTCTGCGGATCTGATCGCAGGCCCGGGCTCCTCCCGGGCGGCCGTTCGCCCAGGGAGGGAATCGTGCTCGACCTCGCCACCAAGTTGGTGCTGAAACCGGTCTCGCGGGGGATCTGGCGGCCGGTCATCGAGGGGATCGAGAACGTGCCCCGCAAGGGCGGGGTGATCCTGGCCAGCAACCACCTGTCCTTCATCGACAGCGTGGTGATCCCGCTGACCGCGCCGCGGCGGGTCCACTTCCTCGCCAAGGCCGAGTACTTCACCGGCACCGGGCTCAAGGGCCGGCTCTCCAAGGGCTTCTTCGAGGCGATCGGCGCGGTGCCGGTCGAGCGCGGCACCTACCGTTCCGCTCAGGCCTCGCTGGAGTCGGCCCTGGAGATCCTGGAGGCCGGCAAGGCCTTCGGCATCTACCCCGAGGGCACCCGCTCGCTGGACGGCCGGCTCTACCGGGGCAAGACGGGCGTGGCCTGGCTCGCGCTGACGGCGGGCGTGCCGGTGGTGCCGGTGGCGCTGGAGGGCCCGGAGCAGATCCTGCCGGTGGGCAAGCGGGTGCCGCGGCTGAAGAAGGTGACGGTCCGCTTCGGCGAGCCGCTGCACTTCGACGAGCTGCACGGGCAGGCCCGCTCGCTGAAGGCCCGCCGGCAGGTGACCGACGAGGTGATGGCAGCCATCCAGCGGCTGTCCGGCCAGGAGGTCGCGGAGAGCTACAACGAGGTACCGAAGGCGGCCTGACCGCTCACACCGGCTGCCCGACGGCCGTCGGCGTCTCCGCTGTTCCCGGCACGCCCGGTACCTCCGGCGCATCCGGTGTGCCCGCCACGCCCCGTGCTTCCGGTACCTCCGGCGCGTCCGCCCCTTCCGGCCGGCCCTGGTCCTCCGGCGCGTCCGGCACGTCCGGCGCCTCCCGGCGCAGCAGCGCCGCGTACCGGCCGTCCAGCGCCACCAGCTCCTCGTGGCTGCCGAGTTCCACCACCTCGCCGTGGTCCAGGACGGCGATCTGGTCGGCGGCGCGGACGGTGGAGAGCCGGTGCGCGATGGTGATGGTGGTGCGACCGGCGGCCAGGGTGTCCACGGCCTGCTGGACGGCGCGTTCGGTGCGGTTGTCGAGCGCGCTGGTGGCCTCGTCGAGGATGAGCACCGGCGGGTTGCGCAGGATCGTCCGGGCGAGCGCGAGGCGCTGCTTCTCGCCTCCGGAGAAGCGGTAGCCGCGCTCGCCGACCAGGGTGTCGTAGCCGTCCGGGAGGGCGGCGATGGTGTCGTGGACCTGGGCTGCCCGGGCGGCCTCGACCAGTTCGGCGTCGCTCGCGCCGGGCTTGGCGAAGCGCAGGTTCTCGGCGACCGAGGCGTGGAAGAGGTAGGTCTCCTGGGAGACCACGCCGACCGCGCGGGCCAGGGTGTCGAAGGAGAGCTCGCGAACGTCCACGCCGTCCAGGGTGACCCGTCCGCCGGTGACGTCGTACAGCCGGGGCACGAGGTAGCTGAGGGTGGTCTTCCCCGAGCCGGTCTCGCCGACCACGGCCAGCGAGCTCCCGGCCGGGACTTCGAGGTCGACGCCGGACAGGGTCGGGCGCTCCTGCGCGGGGTCGTAGCGGAAGTCGACCGCCTCGAAGCGGACCTCGCCGCGGATGTCGGTCAGGGTGACCGGGTCGGCCGGCTCGTCGATCTCCACCGGCAGGTCGAGGTACTCGAATATGCGCTGGAAGAGCGCGAGCGAGGTCTGGACGTCCACGCCGGTGGAGAGCAGGCTGACGGTCGGGCGGAAGAGGCCCTGCTGGAGGGTCACGAAGGCGACGAGGGTGCCGACCGAGACGATCGGCGCACCGGCGGCGGAGGTCAGCCCGGCTGCCCAGTAGATCAGCGCGGGCATCGCGGCCATCACGATCTGGATGGTGTTCATCCGCCAGCGCCCGGCCATGCTGGCCCGCACCTCCAGGTCGGCGAGCTGGTCGGACTGCTCGGTGAACTCACGGGCGAGCGAGCCGGAGCGGCCCATGGTGCGGCCGAGCAGGATGCCGCTGACCGAGAGCGACTCCTGCACCGCCGAACTCATCGCGGCCAGCTGCTTCTGCCGCTCGGTGGTGATCTTCTTGCGCTCCTGGCCGACCCGCCGGCTGATCCAGACGAACAGCGGGAGCAGCACCAGCGAGACGACGGTCAGCCGCCAGTCGAGCGCGACCATGGCGACGACGGAGGCGATCACCGCGGTCAGGTTGGAGACCAGGCTGGTCGCGGTGGAGGTCACCGTGGACTGCATGCCGCCGATGTCGTTGGCGATCCGGGACTGCACCTCGCCGGTGCGGGTGCGGGTGAAGAAGGCCAGCGACTGCCGCTGGAGGTGGCCGTAGACGGCGGTGCGCAGGTCGTGCATCACCCGCTGGCCGACGGTGGTGGAGATCAGCGTCTGGAGGACGTTGAAGACGCTGTTCACCACGGCGGTGAGGATCATCCCCAGCGCCAGCAGGCTGAGCAGCCCGGTGCGGCCCTGCGGGATGGCGGTGTCCAGGACGGCCTTGAGCAGGAACGGCGAGACGACCGAGACCACGGCGGAGGCGGCGACCAGCAGGCCGACGGTGGCCAGGCGGCCCGAGTAGGGGCGGAAGAGCGCGAGGATACGGCGCCACTGGGCCGGCGGGCGGGGCTCGCCCTCGGCGCGTTCGGGCGGGGTCCAGTCGATGGCGGTGGGCCTCAAGGGCGGGCCTCCCTGGCTGGGGCGGAGGGGTGGACGGGCGGTCGGCCGGCGGGGCCGCCGGTGGGGTGACGGGGCCGACGGGGGTCAGCATAGCGAGGGCAGCTCATAGTTAGACAAGCTAATAGTGAGTGTTGCTCTATTCCTCGAACCCGCCGCCCGCCCGCTTCCGCCACCGTCCGTGACCGGGCGGGCGCCGGACCGCGCCCGGCGCCCGCCTTCTCCGGCTGCCCGCCCTCTCCGGCCCCCGCCCGGTCGGCTCGCGCCCTACCGGCTCCCGGCGCGCCTCCCCTGCCCCCGCCCATCCCGTCACACTCGTGTCGCCCGTCCCGCCCGTCCCGCCGGGTCCCACCCGTACCGCCGGCCGGTCCCGCCCCGGCTGTCAGTTCGTCCCGTAGGTGCGCGCCGCCTTCGAGGACAGGCCGCCCAGCCCGCCGGAGGGCAGCACCCGGGCGATGGCCACCGCGGCCTTGTACCGCTTGCTGGGCACGGACACGGCCCGGCCGCGCGCCAGGTCGCGCAACGCCTCGTCGACCACCCGCTCCGCGGAGAGCCAGGACCAGGACGGGATGTTGCCGGTGCCCATGCCGGCCCGCTGGTGGAACTCGGTCCGGGTGAAGCCCGGGCACAGCGCCATGACGCGCACGCCCGTACCGGCGAGGTCACGCATCACGCCCTGGCTGAAGCTGACCACCCAGGCCTTGCTCGCGCCGTACGTCCCGCGCGGCACGAAGGCGGCCACCGAGGCCACATTGATGATGGCGCCCCGGCCGCGTTCCCGCATGCCGGGGAGGGCGGCCGTGGTCAACCGCAGGATCGCCTCGATGTGCACCTTGAGCATGGCCAGCTCGTCCTGGAGCGGGACGACCCCGAAGGCGCCCTTGTTGCCGAAGCCGGCGTTGTTGACCAGGAGGTCCACCGGTCGGGCGGAGTCGGCGAGCCGGGCCTCCACGGCGCCGATCCCCTCGTCGGTCGCGAGGTCGGCGGTGAGCACCTCCGCCTCGATGCCGAACTTCGCGTGCAGGTCGGCGGCGGCGCGCTCCAGGCGCTCGGTGTCCCGGGCCACCAGGACGAGCCGGTAGCCGCCGCGGGCGAGCCGCCGGGCGAAGGCGGCTCCGATGCCGGCGGTCGCGCCGGTGATCAAGGCTGTGGTCATGCCCCAGACGGTACCCAACCACCGCATCCGCGCCCACATCCACGGCAACGACGCAGTTCAGCGGCTTGCGGATGCACGTCTCCGGAGGTGCTCGTACTGTCGAACGGGGGCATCGCCCGATCGGGCGGTGAAATCCTTTCGAGGAGGCACATCTGATGCTTACTCAGTTCCGCACCGAAACCGCTTCCGCGTCGCAGAGCGCGACGCTCGAGGCCGAGACACTCGCGAGCCTGATGGTGGAGGACGAGGCCGTCGTGTCCGACGCGCCCACGTACCTGCCCGAGGCCGCCGGCGCGGTGCTCCTGGCCGCGCTGCTCCTGCTCTCGCCGAAGGGACCGAAGGAGAAGCCGACCCGCTGAGGACGGCTCCTTCCCCGTCGGGCCGTGTGCCCGCGACCAATCCTCCTGAAGGGGGACCCGATCACCATGCCAACCGCCGAGACCCCTCTCCGTGACGAGTTCGCCGCGGCGGTCGAGCGGGTGGCGGACCGGACCCTCGCCGTCCTCCGGGACGGCGAGGGCACGGCCGCACTCGCGGACCCCGACAGCATCGTGCCCCGCCCTCTGCTGGCCGCGGTACGGGTGCTGGGTGCGGACCTGTTCGCGCCTCAACTGCTCACCGGCGCACAGCCGGACGGCACCAGCGCCGCCCTGCTGGCCGAGGCGCGCGCTGCCTTCCCGGCACCGGCGCCCTCCTCCGAGGAGGCCGCGCTGGTCGTCAGCTGGCAGGACTGGGCGGCCGGGCAGCTGCTCGCCCGCACCCCGTACGGGTCGGCCGGACCGACCCCGGCACCGCTGTCCGGCCCCGAGGCCGTCGGCTGGCAGGCCTGGTCGAAGCGGATGGCCCAGCTGTCCGTGCTGGCACTGCCGACCCTGGACGGGCCGATGCACGACGCGGCCCGCGCCAACACCCTCGACCTCGCCCGCGGCACCGTCCGCTGCATGCTCCGGCGCGACCCCACCACCGCCGTCCGGCTCGCCCGCTGGCTCGCCTGGGCCCACGCCGACGGCCGACCGCTGCGCCTGGAGATCGAACCCGTCCTCGACCGGATCCGCCTGGCCGGCGACGGAACCGCCCGATCCATGCTGGAACTCGCCATTGCCCAGCGGTTGTTGAAAGGGGTGACGAGATGACCGACACCGAGGTGCTCGCCACCGCCCAACAGCTCGGCTCCCGGTCACTGGCCTGGTTGCACGCCGGCTACCAGCGCGGCTACAGCCGGCTGGAGGACAGCACCATCGTCGACCTGGCCGACCCGGAGGACGTCTACAAGCCGCTCTGCGAGGCCGCGTTGGCCTCCTCGCTGGTGCTGCGCGACGGTGTCGCCGGCCCGCACGACACCCGCCTGGCCAGGGAGCTCCTCGAAGCCGCCTGGACCCAGCTGGGCGAGGGCGGCCTGCTGCTCGAACGGCAGTTGCGGCACGTGACCCTCGTCGACCCGCTGGAGACGTACGGCCACTTCGCCCGGGCCGGGTACCGCCACGCCGCCATGGAGGAGCTGCTCACCTCGATCGGCCGGCTCCGCGCCGTGCACGCCGTGGAGATCCAGGGCAGCCGCCACCTCGCGCTCGCCAACGCCCGGCGGATCTCGGGCCTCGAACCCCAGCCGGACTGGCCCGCGCTGGCCCGGAACACCTGGCTCGGCGCCCTGCCCGAACCGTGGACCATCGCCTGGGTGATCGCCTATCAGGTCACCCACACGGTTTTCCACCTCACCGACTGGGGCGCCCGGCCGGAGTGCCTGCCCGAGCCGATGCGCGACTACCTGCGCGACTGGCTGCCGGTCTGGCTCGACATCTGGCTGGAGATCGAGCAGTGGGACCTCGCCGGCGAACTGCTCATCGTGGACTCGTGCATCGGCGAGCCGGTCACCGGACGGGCCGGCTGGGAGGCCCTGGCCGCGGCCCAGCAGGAGGACGGGATGATCCCCTGCGAGGGCTCCGCGCCCGAGAACGACGACCCGGAGGAGGACTTCCGCCAGCACTGCCACACCGCGGTGGTCGGGGTCGTGGCCGCCGATGTCGCGCTCTCCCGGGCGCTCGGCGGCACACCGGTGGCCGCCCCTTGAGCGGGCTGGACGCCGCTGTCACGGCGGTGGTGCGGGCGGCCCGGCCGTACGCCACCGCCGTGACGGTCGTCCTGACCGACGCGTCCCGGGCGGAGGTGCGCTGCTTCGGGCGGGTCGGACGGGGTCCTTCGGCGCCGCCCTGCACCCCCGACACCGTCTTCGAACTCGGCTCCGTCAGCAAGACGTTCACCGCGCTGCTGTTCGCCGACATGGCCGCGCGCGGCGAACTCGACCCGGACGACCCGCTTGAGGAGCGACTGCCGCGCGACTGGCGTACGGCGCGGGTCCGTTCGGCGGAGCCCATCCGGCTGCTGCACCTGGCCACCCACACCTCCGGCCTGCCCCGCCTCCCACCCGGGCTGCTCGCCAAGGCCGCGCCGACCTGGTTCAGCAACCCGTACGAGACGTTCGGCGACGAGCAGTTGAGGGACGGGCTGGCCAGAACCACCGTGCGCGGCAGGCCCGGTAGCCGTTTCGACTACTCCAACTACGGAGCCGGGCTGCTCGGCCGCGCGCTCGCCGAAACCGGTGGGATCCCCTACGGGGAACTGCTCACCGAACGGATCTGCGGACCGCTGGGGCTGCGCGACACGACCTGCTCCCCGGACCGGCCGGGGCGGGCGACCGGCCACCGGCGCGGGCAGGCACTCCCGCCCTGGAGCATCCCCGGGCTGCCCGGAGCCGGTGGTGTCCGTTCCAGCGGGGCCGACCTCCTGCGCTACCTCCGGGCGCACCTCGACCGGGACCACGGCGAGTTGGGAACCGCCCTGCGCGAGGTGCAACGGCCCCGGTTGCGGCTGCGGCACTCCGGCGACGAACTCTGCCTGATCTGGAACCGCCGCCGTTCGGGCGAACGCGACCTCTGCTTCCACAGCGGCGGCACCCGGGGGTTCACCGCCCTCGCGGGGTTCTCGCCGGACGGCTCGGCGGCCGTCGCGGTCCTGGCCAACACCGCCCCGGCGCTGGACGGCCGGTTCGTCCAGGCCGGGTACGAGCTGCTGCGGACCGCCGCCGGTGTCGCACGGACCGCACGGCCGGGCGGCGGGCGGAGGGACTGACGTCCGGCGGCTGGACCGCTGCTGGGCCGCTTCGACGGCTCGACCGCCGCTGGACCGCGTGACAGGTGGACGGCTGGGCGGCTGGACGGCTGGGCGATGTCCGGGAGATCAGCCGATCAGACGGCGACGGCCTTGGCACGGTCGGCGGCGATGTGCACGGCGAGGCCGGCGAGGACGGTGCCCATCACGTAACGCTGGATCCGCAGCCAGCCGGGGCGGCGGTTGAGGAAGGCCGCGATGCTGCCCGCGCTCAGCGCGATCAGGCCGTTGACGGTGACGCCTATCGCGATCTGGGCCAGGCCCAGCACCAGGCTCTGCGCGGCGATGTGGCCGCGCTCCGGGGCCACGAACTGGGGCAGCAGCGAGATGTACATGATGGCGATCTTGGGGTTGAGCAGACAGGTCAGGAAGCCCATCGCGAACAGTCGGCGCGGCGGGTCCGGCGGCAGCTGCTGCGGGGCGAAGACCGCCTCACCGCCGGGCTTGACCGCCTTCCAGGCCAGCCAGAGCAGGTAGCCGGCACCGGCCAGTTTGATCGCGGTGTAGAGGGCGGGAACCACCGAGAACACCGCGGCCACCCCGGCCGTCACCGCGACCAGGTAGACCAGGAAGCCGACCGCGACCCCGATCAGCGAGATCAGTCCGGCACGCCGGCCCTGCGCGATCGAGCGCGAGACCAGGTAGATCATGTTCGGCCCGGGCGACAGTGCCATGCCCAGGGCCACGGCGGCGATCCCGAGCACGGCGTGGATGTCCACGGCGGATGTCAACGCGTCCATGCGAGGAGGCTAGGACCGACCGCCGGGTCGATGCAATGATGACTTTGCCCTCGGTGCAATGCTCGGGGTGTGCCGCGGTTCCGCCCGACCGCGGGGAGGGGTTCCGGGCCGGATTCCGAACGCGGCTTCGGACGGGGTTCGGACAGGTTTCGGACGGGGTTCGGGCTGGACCCGCACGGCTCCGGGAGGGCTGACCACCGATGGACGACTACCGCCTGATCGCCGACCTCATCGCCGCCGACATCGCCGACGGGCGCCTGCGGCCCGGCCAGCAGCTGCCGACCCAGCGCGCGTTCGCCCGCAGCAGGGGCATCGCCGCCTCGACGGCGGGGCGCGTCTACCGGGAACTGGCCCGGCGCGGGCTGACCGTCGGGGAGATCGGGCGCGGCACCTTCGTCCGGGCCGCGCGCGGGGTGGAGGGCGCCCGGGTGGCGCTCGCCGAACCGGCCGCCTCACCGGTGGACCTGGAGCTCAACTACCCCGCCGTCCCCGGACAGGCCGAGCTGCTGACGGGTGGGCTGGCTCCGCTGCTGCGCCCGGACGCGCTCGGCGAAGCCCTGCGGCCGGTCGGCGCGGGCGGGACGGACGCGGCCCGGCGGGCGTTCGCGGGACTGCTGTCGTCCGGGGCCTGGAAGGTCGAGGCGGAGCGGCTGCTGTTCGCCGGCAACGGGCGGCAGGCCGTCGCCGGAGCTCTGTCCGCGCTGGTGCCGCCCGGTCAGCGGTTGGGTGTGGAGGAGCTGACCTATCCGGTGGTCAAGGCGGTGGCGGAGCGGCTGGGCATCGTGCTGGTGCCACTGACGGTGGACGGGCACGGGCTGCTGCCGGAGGCGGTGGCGGCGGCCCACCGGGCCGCACCGCTGCGCGCGCTGTACGTCCAGCCACGCCTGCAGAATCCGCTCGGCGCGAGCCTGCCGGACGAGCGGGCGGCGGCGTTGGTGGAGGTGCTGCGGCGGCTCGACCTGCCGGTGGTCGAGGACGCCGTCTGGTCCTTCCTGCGGCCCGAGCTGACGCCGCTCGCCGCGCTCGCCCCGGAGCGCACCGTACTCGTGGACAGCCTCTCCAAACGGCTCGCCCCCGGGCTGACCACGGGTTTCGCGGTCGTCCCGGCGGCGCTGCGCGAGCGGGCGGCGGGGGCGCTGCGCTCGGGTGGCTGGACGCCGAGCGGCTTCGCGGTGGAGGCGGCGGTGCGCTGGATCGGGGACGGCACGCTGGCCTCGGTGGAGGCGGCGAAGCGGGCCGACGCGGCGGCCCGGCAGCTGCTGGCGCGCGAGGTGCTGGCGGGGCAGCGGCTGCGGTCCGATCCGTGCTCGTACTACCTGTGGTGGGAGCTGCCTGCGGGGTGGCGTGCGGAGGTCTTCGTGGCGCAGGCGGCGCGCGCCGGGATCTCGATCACGCCCGCGGCGGCCTTCGCCGTCGATCCCCGGCGCTCGCCCGCCGCCGTCCGGGTCGGTCTCGGCTCGCCGCCGCTGCCGGTGCTGGCGCGAGCGTTGGAGACGCTGAAGGCGCTGGCGGAGGTGGGGGCGGGGGCCGGCGCGGCGGGGTGGACGGGTGACAGATGACAGCTGACAGATTTCGAAATCTGTCAACTGTCATCTGTTATCTGTTACTTGTCATCTGTCAGTCGTCAGTTGCCGGCCGAGGGCCGGCGATCTCCCGCCGTCAGTCACCCGCCCCGCTCCGGCTTCCCCGGACCGCCGTGTCCGCCGCCCCTCCGGCGCCGACCGCACGCAGCCGGCTCGCGGCGGTGGCGGCCAGCTGCGGGGCGAGCCGGGCCACGTCCCGGGAGCCGACCACCGCGATCAGGCTCGGCAGCAGCCAGCGCACCGGCTGCATCCCGCGCAGCCAGGCCTGGGCGTAGACGTGCGCGGACCGGCGGGCGATCCCCGCGACGATCCGGTCCACCGCGGGCTCCAGCGGATACGTCTTGTTCGCCGGCCACGGCAGCCGGGAGCGCATCTGCTTGAGCACCGCGTCCTCGTCGGCGCCGCGCACCATGTCCGTGTCGGTCCAACTCAGGTACCCGACGCCCACCTTGACCCCGCGGTAGGCCACCTCGGCGCGGATCGAGTGGGCGAAGGCCTCCACCCCGGACTTGCTGGCGCAGTACGCGCTCATCAGCGGCGCGGGGGTCAGCGCGGCGAGCGAGGCGATCTGGAGCAGGTAGCCGCGGCTCTCGGCAAGCGCCGGCAGGAAGGCCCGCGCCGTGGCCACGCTGCCGAGCAGATTGACCTCGATGACCCGGCTGAACGCCCGGTGGTCGCTCTCGGCCAGCGGCCCGCCGAGGGCGATCCCGGCGTTGGCGACGACGGTGTCGATCCGCCCGTAGTGCTCCTTGACCAGCCGGGCGGTGTCCTCCAGCGCGTCGAGGTCGGTGACGTCCACCTCCCAGCTGGTCGCGGACGGGCCGCACTGCGCCGCGACGGTCTTCAGCTCCTCCGGCTCCAATCCCAGCAGGGCCACCTTGGCCCCGCGCCGGGCGAGCTTGCGGGCCAGCGACGCACCGACGCCGCGCGCGGCCCCGGTCACCACGACGACCTGCGCGGACAACGGCGGGATGGCGTTCATGCGACAGCGGTCCTCTCGTCGACGGAAGCGGGAACAGCCGCGGTGGGCGCGGGGACGGCGGCGGAGGCGGACTCCGGGGCGTCGGCGGGCGCGGCCGCCAGGTACGCCGAGGCCATCCGGTGGATCTCGGCGGCCACCTCCACCGGGCGCTCCAGGGGCGCCATGTGACCGACCCCGGGCAGCAGCAACAGCCCCTGCGGGTCCTGGAGTCCGGCGACGATCCGGTGGGCGTGCACCGGCGGGGTCAGCCGGTCGCCGGTGCCGACCACCACCGCCGTGGGCGCGGTGAGCCGGGCGAGCCCGGAGTGGACGTCCAGCCGGTCGAGCACCGCGGCCCAGTTGGCGCGGACGGCGGTCGGGCAGGCGTGCACGATCCGGGCCGTCGCCTCGACCTGTCCGGCGGGCGAACTCGGCCCCATGGTGGCGTACTTGAGCGCCGCCCGGCTGACCGGTGAGACCGGCCCGAGGGGCATCCGGGAGCGCAGCAGCTGCCGGTGCAGGAAGCGCCGCAGGCCCCGGGCACGCACGGCCGGCGGGAGGACGGTGAGTTCGGCCACCAACTCTCCCGGCCCGGTGGAGATCAGCACGGCGGCGGCGGTGCGCTCGGCGACCTCGGGACGGCCGCCGGCGGCCATGATGGTCATCCCGCCCATGCTGTGCCCGGCCAGCACCGCCCGCTCCCCCGCCGGGACGGTCCGCGCGAGCACGGCGGACAGGTCCTCGGCCAGCGCCCGGGTCGAGTAGCGGACCCGGCTCGGCGGGATCTCGCTGCGCCCGTGGCCGCGCTGGTCGTAGACCACCACCCGGTAGCGGTCCGCCAGCAGTCGGATCACGGGCGCCCAGAAGACCGTCGAGCAGGTCCACCCGTGCGCGAGCACCACGGTGGGCGCGCCGATCCGGCCGTGCACCTCGACGTGCAGCCGGACTCCGTCCGCCGACAGTACGCTGAACTCCTCCTGCGGCACCGGCGGTTCGTACTCGGCGGGCAGTCGGACGGGGCTCATGCGGAGACCTCCTGGACGGTGCGGGCGACGGTCGGCGCGGTGCGCATGATCAGCTCGTACTCGCCGAGGTCGACCTTGCGGGTGGCCCTGCGGAACGAGGTGGTGGAACCGGGCCAGAGCACGGTGTTCTTGCCGCTCGGGTCGAGGTACCAGCTGCGGCAGCCCCCGGTGGTCCAGACGGTGCGGTCCATCCGGTGCTGGAGTTCGAGGTTCCACTGCCGCTGGGCGCGCGCGGTCGGCTGCATCGCGGTGGCGCCGATCGAGTCGAGCGTGGTCAACGCGTCGATCATGTAGTTCAGTTGGGACTCGATCATCAGGATCATCGAGCTGTTGCCGAGGCCGGTGTTGGGGCCGATGACGAAGAAGAGGTTCGGGAAGCCGTGCACGGTCGAGCCGCGCAGCGCCTCCATGCCGTCCTTCCACTCCTCGGCCAGGCTCGTTCCGTCGGCGCCGAACACCCGGGCGCCGATGGGCATGTCGGTCACGTGGAAGCCGGTGCCGAAGACGATGGCGTCCACCTCGTGCTCGCTGCCGTCGGCCGCGACCAGCGTGGAGCCTCGCACCTCGCGAAGCCCGGAGGCGACGACCTCGGTGTTGGCCGCCGCGAGCGCCGGGTAGTAGGTGTTGCTGAGCAGGATGCGCTTGCAGCCGATCCGGTAGTCCGGGGTGAGCTTGGCGCGCAGCTCCGGGTCCCGGACGCCCTGGGCGAGGTGGCGTTCGGCGACCTGCTGGACCAGGCGCAGCAGCCCGGGGCGGCGGACGAACGCGTCCACCTGGAGCTCGCGCAGGGCGAAGAGGGTGCCGCGGCGGACCTTCGCGGTGATCGGCAGACGGCCGTGCAGCCACTTCTCCAGCCCGCTGATCTCGCGGTCACGGCGCGGCAGCACCCAGGCCGGGGTGCGCTGGAAGACCGTCAGCTTTCCGACCCGGGGCTGGATCGACGGGATGATCTGGGCGGCGGAGGCGCCGGTGCCGACCATCGCGACGCGCTTGCCGGTCAGCTCGAAGTCGTGGTCCCAGCGGGAGGAGTGGAAGACCTTCCCGGGGAAGCCGCTCAGCCCGGGGAGGTCGGGGATCTGCGGGTCGGCGAGCGGTCCGGCGGCGGAGACGATGGCGTCGGCGGTCCACTGGCCGGCCGAGGTGGCGATCCGCCAGTGGGTCTGCTCGCTGTCCCAACGGGCTTCCAGCACTTCGGTGTTGAAGCGAAGGTGGGGGCGGAGGCCGAAGACGGTGGCGACCTTCTCCAGGTAGGCGCGGATGTCCGGCTGGCCGGAGAAGCTGCGCGGCCACTCCGGGTTGGGCGCGAAGGAGAAGGAGTAGAGGTGCGAGGGCACGTCGCAGGCGCAGCCGGGGTAGCTGTTGTCGCGCCAGGTGCCGCCGACGGAGTCCGCGCGCTCCAGGACCACGAAGTCGGTGATCCCGGCGCGGCGCAGCCGGACCGCGGCGCCGAGACCGCCGAAGCCGGAGCCGATCACCGCCACCCGGACGTGCGGGACGGCCTGCGGCGCAGTGGCGGTGCCGCTCGCGGCGGACGCGTCGGAGCGGGGGCGCTTGCTGCTGGATGCCATGCGGCAACCTCCTGAGGGTGGGGCGGTGATCGTCGCGCTCTCCCGGGGCCGTCCGCCCCGGAAGCTTCCGGGGCTCGCCTCCGAGACCCTGCCAATCGCGCCAGTAATCACTGGCATGGTTGGCAGGGTAGCCCGTGCCGACACCGGATGGAAGGAGCGCGACGGCTCCGGTTCGGGGAACCTCGCGAGCCGACGGTCCTATGCTGATCGCCGTGGACAAGGTCAGAGCTGCCGCGGGCGACAGAAAACGCGAGTACCGGGTGGAGGAACTGGCCGAGGCGGCCGGGATCACCACTCGCACCCTGCGCTTCTACCGCGAGCGCAAGCTCCTCCAGCCGCCCCGCAAGGAGGGGCGCATCGCCTGGTACGGCGACGAGCACCTGGCCAGGCTGCGGATGATCGGCGAACTGCTGGAACGCGGCCACACCCTGGGCGGCATCGCCGAGCTGATCGGCGCCGGCGAGAGCGGGCGGGACGTCGCGGGCCTGATCGGGCTGGAGGCCGCCATCGTCGCGCCGTGGTCGGACGAGACCCCGGTGCGCCTGGACTGGGACGAGCTGAAGACCGCCTTCGGCGACCAGCTCACCGAGGAGAACGTCGCCGAGTCGATCGCCCAGGGCTACATCGCCGTCGAGGAGGACGGCATCACCCACGTCAGCCGGCGGCTCATGGACGCCACCACCGCGCTGGTGGCGGAGGGGGTACCGCTCTCGGCCGTGCTGGAGGCCAGCCGGCGCACCCGGGAGCACGTGGACGCCATCGCCGAGATCTTCATCGAGGTGGTGAGCGAGCACCTGCTCAGCGCGCTGGGCACCGACGCTCCGCTCCCGCCCGGCGAGGCGGCCCGGCTCACCGAGCGCGTCCTGCGGGTGCGGCCGCTGGCCCGCACCGTCGCGGACGCCCAGTTCACCCTCGCGATGGACCGGCGGGTGCACGCCGAGTACGAGGAACTGCTGCGCCAGCGACGGGAGAACGGCTCCGAGGCGTAGCCGGGCCGCCGTGCGGGCAGGGATTCCCGCGCCCCGCCCGCACGTTGGAGGTGCCGCCGATGCCCGGACCGCTCAGCCGCCGCGCCGTCCTCGGCCTCGCCGCGGGACTCGCCCCCGGGCTCGCGCTCGCCGGGTGCGGACCCGACTCCCAGGCGCCGGGCGGTGGTTCCTCCGGCGCCGCCGGCACGCGGACGGTCCGGCACGCGCGCGGCGAGAGCACCGTGCCGGCGCGGGCGAGCCGGGTGGTGGTCCTGGACACCGACGCGCTGGACTCGGTGGTCACGCTCGGTCTCGGCCCGGTCGGTGCCACCACCGTCAGCGCCGGCGCCGCCTTCCCCGCCTACCTGCCAACCGAGCGGCTGACCGGGACCAAGCCCGTCGGGGCGATCGGTCAGCCGAGCCTGGAGACGATCGCGGCGCTGCGGCCGGACCTCATCCTGGGCAACCAGGTCCGCGACGACAGGCGGTACGACGAACTGTCGAAGATCGCGCCGACCGTGCTCTCCAGGACCACCGGGCCGGCCTGGAAGGAGAACGTCCGGCTGCACGCCGAGGCGTTGGGCCGCCAGGCCGAGGCCGAGGCGGTGGACGCGGCGTACCGGGCGAAGCTGCGAGACCTGGTCACCGCACTCGGCGGGCCCGCCAGGGCGGCGGCCACCCGGGTCGAGATGGCCCGCTTCCTGGCGGGGGCGCCGACCAGGCTCTACCTGAACGACACCTTCGTCGGCTCACTGTTCAAGGACCTCGGCCTCGGCCGGCCCGCCAACCAGGACAAGCCCGGGTTCTCCCTGGAGATCAGCCCGGAGCAGGTGGACCAGGCGGCAGCCGACGTCATCTTCTACTCGGTGTACGGGGACGCCGCCAAGTCGGACCAGGGGAAGATCACCGAAGGCGCGCTCTGGAAGGGCCTGGACGCGGTGCGGAGCGGGCGGGTGTTCCGGGTGGACGACGACCTGTGGATGCTGGGCATCGGCTACACCGGGGCCGGGCTGATCCTGGACGAGATCCGCAAGCACCTGGCGCCGGCGGGTGGGTGACGGAGGACGGCGGGCGACTTTCAGCTGACGGATTTCAGATGACAGATTTCAACATCTGTCATCTGAAATCTGTCCGCTGTCACCTGTCATCTGCCGTCTGTCATCCACCGTCCGCCGAGCGCCCCCTCCGCCCCCGCCGCCCCCGCCGCCCGGGCACTCGTCACTCCGGACCGTACCGCCCCGGCCGCAGGCGTCCCGTGCAGCCCAGGAAGGCCACGAACGCCGCGAGGACGATCCAGCCGGGCCAACCGGCGAGCGACATGGTGAGCGGGTCCAACTCGGCGTCCGGGCCGGCGAACTCCCGGACCATCGAGACGCTCATGCTGCTGGTGAAGGCGTGTGCCAGCACCGCCGGGATCACCGACCCCGAGCGCAGCCGCAGCCAGGTGAAGACCGGCAGCACCAGCACACAGCTGACCGTCAGCGCGGGCACCGCCAGGTACCAGGGCCGCCCCGGGTACTGGCCGCCCATCAGCAGCGTCGGCAGGTGCCAGAGTGCGAAGGCCGTACCGGTGAGCACGTACGCCCGGACCAGCCTCGGCCCACCACCCACCTCCGAGCCTCGACCGGCCTCACCGAGCCGCAGCAGCCGCGGGAAGAGGAACCCCTGCCAGCCGATCTCCTCCCCGAAGAACAGCGGCAGCGAGAGCACCATCCCGATCACGCCCCGGACCGCCCACCCACCGACCTGTCCCGCGCTCAGCGAGCCGAAGCCCGCGAACGGGTAGCTGCCCAGGAGGGCGCCGAGCGCCAGCGCCGCCGCCGTCAGCCCGCCGAGCACCCCGAGCGGCAGCAGGCAGGCCCGAAGCGCCCGGTCCCGCAGCCGGGGCCGGCGCAGCGCGAGCGCCTCCCACACCCCGCCGGTCCCGCCGTCGTCCCGGACTCCGTCCCCGCGCCCACGCCCACGCCCACGCCCGCCACGCTCGACGAAGCGGACGACGAACAGCGCCGCCAACGCCGGGGCCAACATCGCCGCCGCGATGCAGAGTTGCTCCAGACCGCCGGTCTCCTCTCGGGCGTCGGCCCGCTGGTACCCGGTGGCTAGCAGCGGCGCCATGGCCGCCCACATCCCGGCGTAGGCGAGCACCAGGTAGACCAGCAGGGCGCGTCGCCGGACGGCGCTCGGCGGAGTTCGCGTCAGTAACGTCATGCCGGGGACGCTACGGAAACGGCGAAGACCCCCGGTAGCACGTGCGCTGCCGCTCGCGGGAGCAGTCCGCTGCCGCCCCGATGGTGGAGTTTTCTGGGTGTACGCAGGCCCGTCCGATGTGCTGATCGGCGTCATCCGCCGCGCCCGAAGGTCCCGAACGAGACGCCGCTCCGGGTCGAGCAACGGACCGATGGGGCAACGCCGTTACGCCGAGGCACCACCCCAGGCCGACCGCCGACCGCCGACCGCCGACCGCCGACACGAGATCACCCCACGAGCTGCACGAGCAACGAATTTGACGTATCGTCAGGCAGCACGGCAGCAGGGGCGACGGTGGTCCGCTCACCGTCGCCCCGCCGCTTTCCCCGCCGGCCCGGCACCCACGGCCCGGCGGGGATCTCGATCCGCCGCGTTCCCGTGCCGGGGCCCGGGCGGTCCGCCCCGGATCAGTTGACGTTGACCGCCGTCCAGGTGGCGGCGACCGCGTTGTACTCCGCGCTGCCCGAGCCGTACAGGTCCGCCGCCGCGCTGAGGGTGCCCGCCCGGGCGCCCACGTAGTCGGTGGTGGAGGTGAAGTAGGTGGTCAGCGCGCGGTACCAGATCTGCGCCGCCTTGTCCCGGCCGATGCCCGCGAGCGTGGAGTCGTCGTACGTCGGGCTGTTGTAGCTGAACCCGTTGATCGTCTTCGCGCCGCTGCCCTCGGCCAGCAGGTAGAAGAAGTGGTTCGCCACCCCGGACGAGTAGTGCACGTCCAGGTTGCCGACGTTCGCGTCCCAGTAGTCCGCCGAGCCGCCGTCCTTGCTCGGCTGGTCCATGTAGCGCAGCGGGCTGCCGTCGCCGCGCAGGTTGATCAGCTCGCCGATCCAGTAGTTCGGCGGGTTGGAGGGGAGGTTGGCGTACCACTCGACCATCGTGCCCATGATGTCCGAGGTGGCCTCGTTGAGGCCGCCGGACTCGCCCGCGTAGTCGAGGTTGGCGGTGGCGGCGGTGACGCCGTGGCTCATCTCGTGGCCGGCCACGTCGATCTCGGTGAGCGGGGCGGCGTCGTTGGCGCCGTCCCCGTACGACATGCAGAAGCAGCTGTCGTCCCAGAAGGCGTTGACGTAGTTGGAGCCGTAGTGCACCCTGCTCAGCGCGCCGACGCCGTCGTTGCGGATGCCGTTGCGGCCGAAGGTGCTCCTGTAGAAGTCCCAGGTGGCGGCGGCGCCGAACTGGGCGTCCACAGCGGCGGATTCGCGGTTGCTGACGGTGCCGTCGCCGAAGCTGTCGCTGGTGTTGGCGAACACCGAGCCGGTTCCGCTGGTGCCGTTGCCCAGGTCGCTGGTGGACTGGCCGCCGCGGGTCGCGTCGCTCAGCCGGTACTGCGAGCCGCTCCGGGTGGTGGTCAGCGGGACCCGGCCGACGAAGATGCCGTGGCCCGTGCCGACGGCGGTCTCGATCGTCTCGTGCGTGGCGAGGACCCGGCCGTCGGCGGCGTCGGTGACCAGGATCCGGCGGCTCGGGGTGCCGTCGGCGCGCACGCCCCCGACCGTGGTGCGGTACGCCAGGCGCGGGTCGCCGTCGGTGGCCCAGACCACCAGCTCGGCCCGATCGGCCGGCTGGACCTGGGTGAGTGGCGACTCGTCGGCGTCGGTGGTCACGCCGACGGTGGCCTTGACCGTCCCGGTGGCCTGTGCGGCGGCCTGGTCGGCGGCGATCTTCGGGGTCAGGCTCGGCAGCGCGATCCGCGCGGTGACGGCCTTGTCGACGGACTTCACCGAACCGTCGGACCTCTGGTGGACGACCAGGTCGCCGCCGATCACCGGCAGGCCCGCATAGGTGCGCTCGAAGCGCAGGTGACGGGTGCCGTCCTGGTCCACCACCGCGTCCTTGGCGACGAGTTGCTCCTTGTCGCCGAGCTTGAGCGCCTTGGCCAGCGGGCCGGCCTGACCGGCCGCGAGCGTGAGCGCGGCCGCGTGCTGCCGGGCGGGCTGGGCCTGCGACGAGGAGGGGGCGGGAGCGGCCTGGGCGGCGGTGCTCACCTGGATCACACCGGTCAACAGGGCCGTGGCCGAGAGTGCGGCGACGGCCGCGAGCTTACGCTTCACGTGCGAGTCCTTCCTGGAAACCGCGTCCGGGCGGCGCGGTCGCACCGCGTCCCGGGGGCCGGGTCGGCACCGTGGGGCGGGACGGGCACTGACGTGCTGGAACCCCGTGCGGTCGAACGGCTCGCCACCGAGGGGTGGGGGTGGGGGCTACCGCCGAGGAGTGATCAGAAGCATGACAATCCAGCAGGTGAATTGACAGGCCTGCTTCAGCGATTGGCCAGGTCCCGCCACAAGGTAAAGGGCCTTCAATCGGCGGACGAACCGGAACAATCCACCACATCCCGTCGAGGGCTCCCGGCCGGCCGACGGCCGACCGCCTGCTCCTACGGGCGCGCGCTCACCGACTGCCGGTTCGACGGGCGGGGCCGGAGGCCGTCCGACCCGCGATCGACTTTTACATGTGTGTAGATGACTCCATACGTTCGCTTGACGTCCGAGTGGCGAGCTTCCGCCACCCGGACCCCGTTGCCGGTCGGCAAGCTGTCTGCTATCCGGTCGCCCGACGTCACCACCGCGACCACACGGCAACCAGCCACACGGAAGGCGGCTACGCGGAACGCGACTTCGCCGAACGCAACTCCGCGATCCGCCGCTCCGGACCCACCCGGCGGGACGGCCACTCCTCGCCCGTGATCGAGAAGACGGCCGACATCGGTGGCGATCCCGGCAGCCTCCCAGGCCAACGGCCTGCGGTGTCGCCGGATTTCATCCTCCGGACGCCCTCCGCCCGCTCGGGCCGGTCACTGGAACCGCCACTCCTGAGCGGTGTTGCCGGGGGTGCAGGCCACCATGGTGACCGCGGCACCTGGCCCGTTGCTGGTCATGCAGGACTGGTTCTGGTAGTCGCCGAGCGTGTACGAGCCAGCCGAACTCCCCTGACGGACGGACCAGTTGGTCAGGAAGCTGAAGCCACCGCTCAGGGTCACCTTCCCGTCCATCGTCTGGACCATCTGCGGGCCGCCGTTGTTGCAGGCGTTGAACAGGATCCACGCGCCGGGGTTGGTCGAGCGCACCCAGCCGTACTGTGCGTGGCCGCCGAGCACGATCGGGTTGTCTCCGTTCAGGTTGTCGTCGCGCATGCCGATCGTGCGGCCGTCCTTCACGCTGACGATGGTGCTCCAGTTGTTCCCTCCGCAGGACGGCGGTCGGCCCGGGTTCTGCTGGGCACCGGCGGTTCCGCCGCCCGTCGTCTGGGCCGGAGGCTGCGGGTTCTGGTTGGCGGGCGGGTTGGCCGGGTTCCCGCCTCCGGGCTGGTTCGCCTGCCCGGCCGACGACCCGCCACCGGCCGTGCCCGCGCCGCCGGTCCGGCCGCTGCCCGAGCCTCCGGCGCCACCCGGGCCCGAGACACCCTGGCCCGAGGCGCCCTGGCCCGCTGCCGGGACCGGTGGCTGGTTCTGGGCCGCACCGGGCGTCGGCTGGTCCGGCCCCGGAGTGGCCGCCGGGGCGTCGGTCGGCGTCGGGGTGGCGGGCGCGGTGCCGGTCGCGGGCGCCGAGGCGGCGGCGCCCGGGCTGGCGGGCGCGGTGACCACCACGGTCGGCTGGGCGGCGGGCGGCGAGGCGGCGTCGGAGCCACCGGGCGCGCGGTCGATCAACAGGACGGTCGCCGTGCCCATGGAGATGACGACCGGAATGACGATCGGCACCAGCAGGGTGCGGCGCGACCGCCGGCGGCCGGGCTCGGTCGGCGCCTGCGGCTCCAGCCTCGCGACCTCGTCCGGCGCCGGGGTGCCCCCCCGAAGCGGGCGCCACCACGGCGCCGCCCTTGGCCGACCCCGCAGTGGGCTCCTCCTCGGCCCGCACCGCCGCCACGCCCGTGGCCGGCCCCGGATCGACGTCCTCGGGAGGCCGCCCCACGGCGCCCTCGGGAGGCTCCGCGACGCCGCCGCCCTTGCCCTCCCCGTCCGCGCCCGGCCGAAGCGGGATGGTCCGGCTGTCGGCCGCCCCGGCCCGCCCCGCCGACCGGCCGGCTCCGGCGCCGTCCTCCCCCGCGAGCGCCGAACGCGCCGCGGCGGCCATCTCGGCGGCGTCCGCGTACCGCTCCTCGGGCTTCTTGGCGAGCGCCCGGGCGACCAGTGCCCGCACCGGCGCCGGGAAGGTGTCCGGCAGCTGCGGCACCGGCTGGTTGACGTGCTTGAGCGCGATCTGGAGCGGGCCGTCACCGGTGTACGGCGGTTCGCCGACCAGCAGTTCGTAGCAGACCACGCCGATCGAGTAGAGGTCGGTGGCCGGCCCCAGGCTCGCGCCCTCGGCCTGCTCCGGAGACATGTAGAGCGCGGTGCCGATGATCGCGAACGGGGCGGTGAGCTTGGTGCTGGCGAGGGCCCGGGCGATGCCGAAGTCGGTGATGGCCACGCGTCCGTCGGTTCGCACCATCAGGTTCGACGGCTTGACGTCCCGGTGCACGATCTCCCGCCGGTGCGCGGCGTGCAGCGCGTCCAGGGCGCCGGCCACCAGTTCGAGGGTCCGCGCGACGGTCATCGGGCCGGTGTCCTTGAGCACCCTGTCCAGCGGACGGCCGTCGATCAGCTCCATGACGAT
The DNA here is from genome assembly GCF_055575155.1 of Kitasatospora sp. NPDC034533. Lineage (NCBI taxonomy): Bacteria > Bacillati > Actinomycetota > Actinomycetes > Kitasatosporales > Streptomycetaceae > Kitasatospora > Kitasatospora sp. NPDC034533. The sequence continues at coordinate 162,191 of NZ_JBVITE010000010.1, read as the reverse complement.
GTAGGCGCAGCGCTCCTCGCCCTCCCCGCCACTCTCGCCGTAGTCGTGGACGCCCACCACGCCCGGGTGGTCGACCGCGGCGACCAGCCGGGCCTCACGGCGGAAGCGCTGGGCGGAGGTGTCGTCCTCCAGCAGCTCCGAGCGCAGGATCTTGACCGCGACCTGCCGCGCCAGCACGGTGTCCTCGGCCTTCCAGACCGACCCCATCGCGCCACCGCCGATCTTCTCGACCAGCTCGTACCGCCCGCCGAGCACGGTGCCCGCGCCGCCCATACCCCTGCTCCCCCTGTGTCGTGACCCACCCCGGCGGGTCGTCGGCACACAGTGTGCCAGAGCATGTCACAGCCTCAGCAGTCCGATTTCGACCAGGGTTTGCTCACTTGTCGTCAGCCTCCGGATTGCTTCGGACAAAGTCGGCGACTTCTCGGACAGCCTCGGTGACGGCCTGCGGCTGGTCGGCATGGACGGCGTGCCCGGCGCCGCGCACCACGCGGTGCGTGCCCCGGGCTGCACCGGCCGCGACGGCCGCCTGCATCGCGGTCCAGCGCGAGCGCATCCCCCGGGGCAGCCCGTCGGTCGCGCTCAGAACCACCAGCGGCACGTCGGGCGGCCGGGCGGCCAAGCGGCGCCGCCGGACCTCACGGACGGCGGCGGCCGTCATCCGCTGCTCGGCGAGGATGGTCCGGCGCTGGTGCCGGTGCGCGGTCTCGGCCGCCTCCGCCCGCTCCATCGAATCCACCGGGCCGGAAACCGCCGGCTGCGGCACCCTCGACGGCCGAGCCGCCTGAGCCGCCCTCGACGCCCGAGCCGCCCGAGCCGCCCGAGCCAGCCAGATCCGGTTCAGCACGGACTCCGCGACCCGGATGGACCGTGGCTGGAACTCCTCGTGCGCCGGGTCCACCAGCACCAGCCCGGCCACCAGCTCCGGCCGCTGCCAGGTGAGGAGTTGGGCCAGCTGACCGCCCCAGCTGTGCCCGACCAGCAGGACCGGGCCGGCGTCCAGGTGCTCCACCAGGGCCGCCAGGTCGGCGATCTGCCCGTCCGGTGTCGGGGTGGCGGCGTGGCCGGGATCGCTGGCTCCGAGCCCGGCCCGGTCGTACGCGACGACCCGCCCGTGCTCGGCGAGTTGGGGCAGTACGGGGCACCAGGTGAGCGAGGAGGAGCCGGCGCCCGCGATCAGCACCACCGGCGCGGCGCCGCCCCGGCCGGCTTCCACCCAGCGCAACGCCCTACCGCCGCGGTCCAGTTCACCGGTCCGGACGCCGTCCGGCACGTGCGCTCCCAGCGCCCGTGCGATCGCGTCGCGGACACCCCGCAGGTCCGGTCCGGACGGCGCTCCCCGTCCGCTCGATCCGGTGTTCATGAGGACCCCCCGTGAATCCGTTGGCCGGTGCGTTCGTTCCGTCAACTGGTCGGCCGCTCACGCCAGTCAGGCTCGTAAGGCGCACGAGGCCCGTGGGACGCCAGAAGCCCGCGGGACGCCAGAAGCCCGTGAGGCGCCGGAAGCCCGTGAATCGATCTCAGACCGGCAGTGCGCGGTTGAACAGCGCGAGCAGCGCCTCCCAGTGGCGCTCGTCGGCGGCCGCGTCGTAGCGGGTCGTGTCGGCCTGGGTGTAGCCGTGCGGGGCGCCGGCGTAGACCTCCGCCCGGTAGCGGACGCCGGCGGCGGTGAGGGCGGCGGCGAGCCGGTCGATCTGCTCGGGCGGCAGCGACGGATCCTCGTCGGCGTGGCCGAAGTACAGCTCGGCGGTGATCCGGCCCGCGCCCAGGTGCGGGCTGTCCGGAGCGTCGGTGGCGAGGCCGCCGCCGTGGAACCCGGCCGCGGCGGCGATCCGGTCCGGGTGGCTGGCAGCCGTGCGCAGCGCCAGCAGGGCGCCGCGGCAGTAGCCGGTCAGGCCGACCGGGCCGTCCTGGACCAGCGGGGACTCGGCGAGCCAGCGCAGGTACGCGTCCGCGTCGCGGGTGGTCGCCTCCGGCGTGAGGGTGTCGAGCAACGGGCCGATCCTGCCGAAGAGTTCACCGAAGTGCTCCAGGTCGATGAGCTCGGGCAGTTCGACGACCGGCGCGCGGCCGTTGCGGTAGTACGCGTTGGGGACGAGCACGGTGTACCCGGCCGAGGCCAGCCGGTCGGCCATCCGCTCCAACTGCGGCCGGAGGCCGAAGCCGTCCATGTAGAGGATGACGCCGGGGTGGGCCCGACCGTCATCGGGGTGGGCGAGGTAGGCGTCGGCGGTGCCGTCCGCCGTCGGGATGTCCACGAGGGTTCCGCGCACGGGCATGGTGTGGGCGCTCCTTCCGTTCGTGCGGCAGCGTATCCGGTGGTCCCGCCGCTCGCTGTCCGTAGGCCGCCCTCTGCGCCGCCCGTCGTTCCCCGGGCGCTTCTCGTCACGGTGTTCCCCTGGGGAACGTCCGGGCGGCGCGGGCGCGTTGAGCGGTCATGGGGTTGATCGTGGGTGTGGCGGCAGCGGTCGCGGCGGTACTGGGGCTGGTGCTGTTGGCGTCATGGCAGGTCCGGGACGAGTCCTCGTCACGGCCGCGGCACCGCGGACCAGGGGTGGGGGCGGGCGTCGGCGGGCTGGAGGAGCTGCACGCGCTGTTCAGCTCGGGCAAGCGGATACAGGTCGAGCAGAAGCGGGAGCGGCTCGCGCTGCGGGACGACGCGCGGGCCGGAGCACCACCGCACTTCGGCGTGGACCTGGACCGGGGTGTGGCGGTGCTGCGCGGCGGGAGCGGAAGCGGGACGGGCACGGATGCCGGGGCGCCCCGGGATCCGGGGGCTCAGGCCGCCCAGGTGCGGGAGCAGAGCACCAACCGGTAGCCGTCCGGGTCGGACACCGTCACGCCGAACTCGTCCCAGTAGGGGTTGTGGGATTCCACGCGGGTGCCACCGGCCGCCTCCAGCCTGGCGACCAGGGCCTCGTCCACCGGGGCGCCGAGATAGACGACGAACAGGTCGTCCACCGTCGGGGTGGGCTCCAGCGGCCGCTCCGGGTCGTGGGTCAGCTCGAAGTGCCAACTGCCGCCGGAGGGACCGACCATCAGGAGGTCGTGCTTGCCGGACACCCGCTCGGTGCTGCGCCACACCACGTCGAGGCCGAGGCCGCCGACGTAGAAGCGCTCGGCTGCCGCGAGGTCGCGCGAGGGGCGGGCGATCCGGACCCTGGTGGTGGAATCGATCATGCGGGCGACCATAGCCGATGCCCTCGGCGCCGAACCGCGCGTCGCGGCCCGGCTGTGGACGAACCGTCAGGGAGATCCGTCGGCGGCGACGGGCGGGCCGCGGAGACAGGTAACAGATGACAGGCGACAGATAACAGATTTCGAAATCTGTTATCTGTCATCTGAAACCCGTCATCCCAATTCCGTCCGCCGCCCGCTGTCAGCCGCCCACCGTCCCCCGGTCCGCCGCCGCCCACTCGCTCCACTCATGGGAGAGTGGTAAGCAGCGAAGGGAGCGCGAACGTGCTGATGGACAAGGTGGCGGAGATACTCGCCGAGGCATCGGCCGAGGCGGTGGAGCCGCGCTTCCGGGCGCTGGCCGCCGGTGAGGTGATGGAGAAGGCCCCCGGCGAGATCGTGACGGTCGCCGACCGCGAGGCCGAAGCGATCATCGCCCGTCGGCTGCACGAGCTGCTTCCCGTCCCGGTGGTCGGCGAGGAGGCGGTCGCCGCCGACCCGTCGCTCGCCATGGCCCTCCACGACGAACCGGCGGCCTGGCTGGTCGACCCGGTCGACGGCACCGCCAACTTCGTCGCCGGCCGCCCCGAGTACGCCGTGATGTGCTCCCTGGTCCGCTCCGGCCGGACCGTCGCCTCCTGGATATGGCAGCCCGCCACCGCCACCACCTACTGCGCCGAGCTTGGCTCCGGCGCCTGGCGCGACGGAGTGCGCCTGACCCGCCCGCCGGCCCCGACGGACGTCGCGAAGCTGCGCGGCTCGGTGAAGAGCCGCTACCTCGACCCCCAGCACCGCCGCAGACTCACGGACAACATCGCGTCCTTCGGCGAGATCTCCCCCGGTCGGCACGCCGCCGGGATCGAGTACCCGGACGTCGTCGAGGGCCGCTTCGACTTCCTCCTCTACTGGCGCACCCTCCCCTGGGACCACGCCCCGGGCTCCCTCCTGGTCACCGAGGCCGGCGGCGTGTCCGCCCGCCCGGACGGCACCCCCTACCGGCCCGAGGCCCCCGGCTGCGAGGACGGCCTCCTGGTCGCCGCCGACCCCGACACCTGGGAACTCACCCGGTCGATCCTGATGAGCGACTGACCGAAGGCGCCACCGCCTCCTGCCCCATCGGCCCCGGCCCCGCCCCGCCCTGCCGCCCTGGCTCGCCCACCCCGCCCGACTACCCGGCGGGTTCTCCCGCCGCCACGCGGCCGGCGCCCACCACCTCCCGCAGCAGCGCGCCGACGTCCCCCGCCGTGGCGTGCGGGTTGAGCAGCGTGAGCTTCAGCCGGACCCGCCCCGGTCCGTCGCCCGGAAGCTCGGTGCGGCCGACCACCGCCCGGCCGGTGCGCAGCAGCACGCGCCGCAGCCGGCCGTTCAGCTCGTCGAGCGCCGTCTCGTCCGTCACCCCCGGCGGCCGGTAGCGGAAGAGGAGGGCGGTGAGCACGGGTTCGGCGTGGAGTTCGAGCGCCGGGTCGGCGCGGACGGCGTCGGCGGCGGCGCGGGCGAGGTCGTGGCAGCTGTCGACCAGCCGCCCGAGCCCCTCGCGGCCGAGGGTGCGCAGGGTGACGGCGAGCTTGAAGGCGTCGGCGCGGCGGGTGGTGCGCAGCGACCGGCCGAGCAGGCTGGGGTAACCGGCCCGCTCGTCGTCGATCGGGTTGAGGTACTCGGCACGGCGGGCGAGCGAGGCGTAGGTCTCGGCACGTCGCACCAGGAAGATCCCGGCGGCGGCCGGCTGCCAGCCGAGCTTGTGCCAGTCGAGGGAGACCGAGTCGGCGCGGGCGATGCCGTCGAGCAGCGGGGCGAGCCGGTCGGAGAGCAGCGCCCCGCCGCCGTACGCGGCGTCCACGTGCAGCCAGGCGCCGTGGCGTCCGGCGAGGTCGGCGGCGGCGTTCAGCGGGTCGACGGCCCCGGTGTCGGTGGTGCCGGCGGTGGCGACCACCGCGATCGGGGTCCGTCCGGACCTGACGGCCTCGGCCAGCGCCCGCGCCAGTTCGTCCTCCCGCATCCGCAGCCGGCGGTCGACCGGGACGGGTACGACCGCCCGCTCGCCGAGCCCGAGCAGGGCGGCGGCGCGCTGGACGGAGAAGTGCGCGGCCTCGGAGGCGAGGACGCACGGCCGGGCACCGGCCGGGATGCCGTCCAGTTCGACGAGGCCGCCGAGCTTCTGGTCGCGCGCGAGCATGAGCCCCGTGAGGTTGGACTCGGTGCCTCCGGAGGTGAGGACTCCGGCGGAGCGCGCCGGGTCGTAGCCGACCAGTCCGGCGATCTCGGAGAGCAGCGCGCTCTCCAGGGCGGTGGCGGCGGGGGCCTGGTCCCAGGAGTCCTGGGAGGGGTTGAGCGCGCTGACCGCGAGGTCCGCCGCGGCGGCGACGGCGAGCGGCGGGCAGTGCAGGTGCCCGGCACAGGCCGGGTCGGCGGGGTCGGCGGCGCCGTGGGCGAGGAGTTCGGTGAGCGCGGCGAGTGCTGCCGGTCCCTCGCTGGTGGCGAGCGTCTCGTCGACGAGGGCGGCGATCTCGGCCGGGCTGCCCGCCGGCAGCGGTCCGGCGCGCCTGACGGTGCCCGCTTCCAGGGAGTCGAGGACGGTGGCCAGTAGCGGCGCGAGCGCTCCCGGCCCCGCCGCACCGCCGGCCAGGGCGTCCGTCGCCGTGCCGCCCCCGGGAAGTTCGACGGGGCCGGGACCGGGCGCGGGCGCGCTCACCGCTGCTCCCGGTCCGCCGGCCCACCCGCCGAGAAGGTCGACGAGGAGGTCACCGGGCGGGTCACCGAACCGCTCGTCGAACCGCCTGCCGAACCGCTCGTTGAGCCGACTGCCGGACCGGTCGCCGGGCCGTCGGCCGAGGCCGCCGCGATCGCCTCCGCGAGTCGCTCCAGCACCGCCGCCACCTGCTCGTCCGTGATGGTGAGCGGTGGGAGCAGCCGCAGCACGGCGTCATGGCGACCGCCGAGCTCGACGATCAGACCGCGCGCCAGGCACGCCTCACGGACCCGCAGGGCGAGCGCCGGGTCCGCCGGCCGGGCGCCGCACCCGTCGGGCTCGGCCGTCTGGTCGACCAGTTCGACTCCGAGCATCAGCCCGCGCCCGCGCACGTCGCCGATCACCGGCAGTTCCGCCGCGAGCTCGCGCAGCCGCGCCGTCATCCGCTCGCCGAGGGCTGCGGCCCGCTCGGCCAGCCCGTTCGCGGCGACGTGGCGCAGTGTCGCGGCGCCGGCGGCCATGGCGAGGGTGTTGCCGCGGAAGGTGCCGGTGTGGGCTCCGGGCCGCCACCCGTCGTAGTCCTCGCGGTAGACGACGACGGCGAGCGGCAGGCTCCCGCCGATGGCCTTGGAGAGGACCATCGCGTCCGGCACGATGCCGCTGTGCTCGACCGCCCACATCGCACCGGTGCGGCCGACCCCGGTCTGCACCTCGTCCACGATCAGCGGGATGCCGCGCTCGGCGGTGATCCGGCGCATCGCGCGCAGCCAGTCGTCAGGCGCGGGGACGACGCCGCCCTCGCCCTGGACGGCCTCCAGGATCATCGCGGCGGGGGCCACCACGCCGCCCGAGGGGTCGTCGAGCAGGCGCTCCACGTAGGTCGCGGCGAGGTCTGCGCCCGCCCCACCGCCGACCCCGAACGGGCAGCGGTACCCGTACGGGTACGGCAGCCGGGTGACCTCGCCGCCGCTCGGCAGCGGTTCCTTGACGGCGACGCTGCCGGTGAGCGCGAGGGCGCCGGCGGTCATGCCGTGGTAGGCGCCGGTGAAGGCGAGCGCCCCGGAACTGCCGGTGGCGGTCTGCATCAGTTTGAGCGCGGCCTCGACGGCGTCCGTCCCGGCGGGACCGCAGAAGTGCACCCGGGCGCGGGCGGCGAACTCGGCGGGCAGGCTCTCGAACAGGGCGCTGGTGAAGTCGTCCTTCTCGGCGGTGGCGAGGTCGAGCAGGTGCAGCGGGGCGCCGCTGTCGAGCGTGCGGCGGATCGCCTCCAGCACCACCGGGTGGTTGTGGCCGAGGGCGAGCGTGCCGGCGCCGGAGAGGCAGTCCAGGTAGCGCCGCCCGTCGGCGCCCTCGACGGTCATGCCGTGGGCGCGGACCGGGACGATCGGGAAGGAGCGGGCGTACGTTCTGGCGGCGGACTCGCGGACGCGCTGACGGCGCAGGATGGCTTCACCGGCGTCCAGGGCTCCGGAGACGGCCTGGGCGGGTACGGCAGCGAGCGACACGAGAACCCCCAAGGGAAGTTAGGTAAGCCTAACTTTACTGCCCTTGACCGGGCGAGATGCCGCCGGGCCCTCTGAAACCACCCGAGCGAGTGAACCTTCCCCGGCTCTCCCAACGAGCGCCGCGCGACGAGGTCACGCCCCTGGTGCCGCGCGAAGCGCCCACGCCCCTGACGCCACTTGAAGAGGCCGTGCACCGGGGGCCCGTGGGGCACTGGGGGCACTGCGGGAGCACGGCAGTGGAGACCGCCCGGCGGGCACCGCGCGGAGACATCAGCCCCGGCTCCTCCACCGGTAGCAGAGCTCCGGCCGCCCGACGCTCCCGTACTGCGGCTCGCGCACCGCGCACCCGGTGTCCACCAGGTGCTCCAGGTAGCGCCGCGCGGTGATCCGCGAAACCCCGGCGGCGGCGCCGGCGGCGGCCGCCGACAGGCCGGTGGCCGCCTCGCGCAGAACGGACGCGACGCTGTCCAGGGTGGGCGCGCTCAGCCCCTTGGGCAGGGTGGTGCGCTCCGGCGCGCGGAGCAGGGCGAACGCCTGGTCGACCTCCTCCTGCCCGGTCGCCTCGCCGGTGCGCCCGAGGCTGTCCCGGTAGCGGGCGTAGCGCTCCAGGCGGTCGTGGAGGGCGGCTGCGCTGAAAGGTTTCAGCAGGTACTGCACCACGCCCGCGGAGACCGCCTGCCGGACCATGCCGAGGTCCCGGGCCGAGGTCACCGCGATGACGTCGGTGCTGTGGCCGGCCGCGCGCAGGGTGCGGCAGAGCTGGAGGCCGTGGCCGTCCGGGAGGTAGAGGTCGAGCAGGGTGAGGTCGACGGGCGCCCCGGCGGCGCGGGCCCCGTCAAGGAAGCGCAGCGCGTCGGCGCAGCTGTGGACCGTTCCCGCGGCGTGGAAGCCGGGCTCCCGCCGGACGTACAGGGTGTGCGCGGCGGCGGCCACCGGGTCGTCCTCGACCACCAGGACGGAGATCCCCTCGGTGGCGCGGGTGCCGTCAGCGGCGCCGCTCACAGCAGGGCCCCCTGCCGCTCCCGGGCGGTCGGCTCTCCGGCCCCTCCGTACGGCCGCGCCCCCTCGTCCGGCTTCCCGGCCCCGCCGGACGCCTGCGCCCCGCTGTACGCCTGCGCCCCGCCGTACGACGACTGCGCCCCGTCGCCGGACGCCCCGGGCCGTCCCGCCAGCGGCAGCCGAACGGTGAGCACCGCGCCGCGGTCCCGTCCGACCTCGACGGTGCCGCCGTTGCGCCGGGCGGTCTGGGCGACCAGCGCCAGCCCGAGCCCGTGCCCGTGACCGTCCTGCTTGGTGCTCCAGCCGCGCCGGAACACGTCCTCGACCACGCCCGGGTCGATCCCCGCCCCGGTGTCGGCCACCCTCAACAGCAGGCAGTCCCCACCGGCCCCCGCGCCGGCACCGTCACCGCCACTGACGCCGTCACCGTCGCCGTCGCCGTCACGGTCCCGGGCGTCGGCGATCCGCGCCGTGACGGTGACCTCCGGCGGGACGGGGCTCCGCGCCGCTCCGGCGATGGCGGCGTCCACGGCGTTGTCGATCAGATTGCCGAGCAACGTGATCAGGTCCCGTGCGCCGAGCCCGGGCGGCAACACCCCGTCGTCGATCCGGCTGTCCTCGGTGAGGGTCAACTCCACTCCCCGCTCGGCGGCTTGGGCCGCCTTGCCGAGCAGCAGCGCGGCGAGCACCGGCTCGGTCACCGCCGCGACCACCCGGTCGGTGAGCTGCTGGGCGAGTTCGAGCTCGGCCGTGGCGAACTCCACCGCCTGCTCGTGGCGGCCGAGTTCGATCAGCGAGACCACCGTGTGCAAGCGGTTGGCGGCCTCGTGCGCCTGCGCGCCGAGGGCGTCGGTGAAGCCACGCACCGAATCCAACTCGCCGCTCAGCGCCTGGAGTTCGGTGTGGTCCCGGAGGGTGACCACCCGGCCGAGCCCCGCCCCGTCGCCGATCGTCGAGGTGTTCAGCACCACGACGCGCTCGGCGGTCAGGTGCACCTCGTCCCGGACCGCCTCCTCCCCCAGCACGGCAGCCACCAGCGCCTCCGGAAGGCCCAGCTCCGCCACCGGCCTTCCGTCCAATTCACCGGAGAGACAGAGCAGTTCACGGGCGGCGTCATTGCACAGCACCACCCGGTCCGAGCGGTCCAGCAGCACCAGCCCCTCACGCACCGAGTGCAGGGTGGCCTGGTGGTACTCGTAGAGGTGGCTCAGCTCGTCCGGCCCCATCCCGTGGGTGTGCCGCCGCAGACGGGAGTTGGCGAGGTAGGTGCCGACGGCGCCGACCGCGAGCGCGGCCACCGCCACCCCGACCAGCGCCAGCAGCGGACCGCTCAGCCGCGCGGAGATCGACTCCACCGTCAGGCCCACGCTGACCAGCGCGACCACCTGGTGCCGGTCGTCCCACACCGGGGTGACCACCCGCACCGACGGACCGAGCGTGCCGGTGTACGTCTCGGTGCGGGTCTGCCCGGCGAGCGCCCGGTCGATGTGTCCGAGGTAGGTCCGGCCGATCTGCTCGGGCAGCGGGTGGGTCCAGCGCACGCCGCCGGTGTCCATGACGGTGATGAAGGAGACCCCGGTGTCCGCCCGCACCCGCTCGACGTAGGGCTGGAGCACCGGGGTCGGATCCGCTGCGGTGACCGCCGTGCGGACGGACGGCGAGTCCGCGACGGCGTGCGCCACCGCGGCCACCTGACGGCGGGCCGCGTCCTCGGTGCGGTCGGCGGTGAAGAGGTACGCGACCACCGCGCCGCCGGCGACCACGGCGGCGACGATCACCACCTGGACCACGAACAGCTGTCCGGCCAGGCTGCGCACCAGCCGCCGAGGCAGGCATCGGGCCAGGCGTCGGAGCAGCCGCCGCGACGTTCGGCCCGTCGGCCGGTACGAGCGGCGGCGCGTGGCGGTGGGGGCGGTGCGCTCGGACATGCCTGCCAGTGTGCACCACGGCCCCGGGCGCTCCCATGGCCCGCCCCACCCCGGACGGCCGACACCGTTCGTAGACCCTCCGATCCACTTCCCCCGCACCGTTCGTGAACTCTATGAACGCAAACGTGACCTCCGTCACCCGGAGGCCCATAGTCGGAGCGGCCCACCCCCCGGGGCCGCCAGGACTGCACGGCAAGGGAGCCGCAGATGTCGATCGCTGGAGCCGCCACGGCGGCGGGACCCAGACGCAAGGACCGCACCCACTACCTCTACCTCGCGGTGATCGTCGCGGTGGTCGCGGGCGTGGTGGTCGGTCTGGCCGCCCCCGGGTTCGCCGTGGAACTGAAGCCGGTCGGCACCGGCTTCGTCAACCTGATCAAGATGATGATCAGCCCAGTGATCTTCTGCACCATCGTCCTGGGCATCGGCTCCGTGACCAAGGCCGCGAAGGTCGGCAAGGTCGGCGGTCTCGCCCTCGGCTACTTCCTCGCCATGTCGACCGTCGCGCTGGCCATCGGCATGGTCGTCGGCAACCTGCTGGAGCCCGGCGGCGGCCTGCACCTGACCGCCGCGCTCGCCAAGTCCGGCCACGCCCAGGCGGCCGCCGGCGGCGCCCAGTCGACCACCGACTTCCTGCTCGGGATGATCCCCGAGACCATGTTCTCCGCCCTCACCCAGGGCAAGGTGCTCCAGACCCTGCTGGTCGCCCTGCTCACCGGCTTCGCCCTCCAGGCGATGGGCGCGGCCGGCGCGCCGGTGCTGCGCGGCATCGAGCACGTGCAGCGGCTGGTGTTCCGGGTCATGTCGATGATCATGTGGGTCGCGCCGATCGGCGCCTTCGGGGCGATGGCCGCCGTGGTCGGCGCCACCGGCACCGCCGCGCTGAAGAGCCTGGCCGTCATCATGGTCGGCTTCTACGTGACCTGCGTGCTGTTCGTCGTCGTGGTGCTGGGCACGCTGCTGCGCCTGGTCGCCGGGATCAACGTGTTCGCGCTGCTGAAGTACCTCGGCCGCGAGTTCCTGCTGATCCTCTCCACCTCCTCCTCCGAGAGCGCGCTGCCCCGGCTGATCGCCAAGATGGAGCACCTCGGCGTCAGCCGCCCGGTCGTCGGCATCACCGTCCCGACCGGCTACAGCTTCAACCTCGACGGCACGGCCATCTACCTGACCATGTCCTCGATCTTCATCTCCGAGGCGATGGACAAGCCCATGTCGCTCGGCGAGCAGCTCTCGCTGCTGGTCTTCATGGTGATCGCGAGCAAGGGCGCGGCCGGTGTCACCGGCGCCGGTCTGGCCACCCTGGCGGGCGGGCTCCAGTCGCACAAGCCGGCGCTGGTGGACGGGGTCGGCCTGATCGTCGGCATCGACCGCTTCATGTCCGAGGCCCGGGCGCTCACCAACTTCGCGGGCAACGCCGTCGCGACCGTGCTGGTCGGGCACTGGACCGGCGAGCTCGACGCCGAGCGCGCCCGCCGGGTGCTGGCCGGCGAGGTGCCGTTCGACGAGCTGACGCTGGTCGACACCCACGGTGCGCCCGCCGACTCCGCCACCGCGGACGGCGCTCCCGGGACCGTCCCCGCCCAGGGCGGCGCCCCCACCTCGGTCTGATCCCGGCGGCGATCTCCGCACGCCCCCGGTCGGCGTCCCCATCCCGCTCTTGGGAGGGGCGTCGGCCGGGGGTCGCGCGTTTCCGGTGGGGCGCCCCGGGGGTGCGGGTCCTCCGGGGCGCTTGTTTCCGGGGGCACGGATTCCCGGGGCTCACGGATTCCGGACGGATTCCGGATGTCACGGATTCCGGGTGTCCCCGCTATCAGGTGTCACGGCTTCCGAGGGGCGTGGCCCTCTGGGCCCGTGCGGTGCCGGTAGTCCAGCAAGTGCCGCTCCCTGCTACAGCTCCTGCGAGCCGCTCACCGCCCAGGCCACGCCGCAGACCGGGTCCTCCAGCGCGAGGTGCAGGTGGTGCAGCCCGGCCGACGGTTCCAGCCAGGTGAAGCAGCGCATCCGTGCGACCAGCGCGTTCACCTCGCCCCGGTCCACCCCGCCCGTGCCGTCCATCCCGCCCGCGCCGTCCAGCCCGCCGACCCCGTCCACCTCGTCCGCCGGGCCCGGGCCGACCGCCCCGGCCATGGCGGCCATCGCGGACAGTGCCCGCCACAGCTCCAGCCGGCCGTGCGCACACCCCTGCGCCCGCCCCACGGCGGCGGCCCGCACCAGCGCCGGGTAGGCGAGCGCGAACGGCAGGTACCCGCCGACGACCCGTCGGTCGCGGGCCAGCAGGGTGGCCGCCGCCGGGGCCTGACCACGGACGCAGACCGTTCCCGCCCACGGCGCGAGCGCTCCCAGCCCGGCCAGCGCCAGGGCGGCCCGCCGACCGTCCGGCCGTCCTTCCGCCCGCTCCACCGGGGGCGGCAGCTCGACCTCACCCAAGCCCTCCCGACTGGCCGGCAGGGTCAGCAGCGCGCTGCGGGCACCCCCGTCGGGCAGGTACTCGCGCACCCGGCCCGCTTCGTCCCAGCCCGCCGACTCCCACGGCTCCAGGCTCAGCGGCACGCCCTCCGGGTCGGACTCGGCCCCGTGGCGGAGGTCCTCCCCCAGCAGCACCCGGGTGTGCGCGACCAGGCGCCGCACCGGGGCCGGACCGAGCAGCGGGGAGAGCCGCAGCCACGAGTGCCGGGTGGCCAGCACCTCCCAGAGCGGACCGGCGTCATGGTCGGCCACCCCGGCGGCCGTCCCCGCGCCGCCGTCGCGGTCGAACAGCCGGACGGCCAGCTCGGGCGGCGCCGCGTAGGCGATCAGGTGGCCGAGCGGCGCGGTCAGGGCCGCCGCGGCCTCCTCCCCCGCCTCCACCATGGCCGCCGCCCGACCCTGCCGGTAGGCGGCGAGCAGCTCGGGCCAGCGGCCGTCCTCGGCCAGGGCGCGCAGGCGGCCGTCCTCGTACGAGATCACGGTTCGCAGGGTACGGGCCGGGGCGGCACATCAGCTGACTTGCCGTCAGCTCGGTGCGTCGGGACGCCGGTCCCGCCGACTCCGGCTCCGCGCCCGCTCCCCTTCGCGCTCCCGTTCGAGGACGGTGCGCAGCCGGCCGTGGGCGCGACGGCGGGTGACGGCCAGGGTGCTGCGGTGCAGTCCGAGCAGTTCGGCGGCCTCGTCGACGCTGTAGCCGTCGAGGTCCACCAGCACCACCGCGCGGGCCTGCTTGTCGGTCAGGTGACCGAGCAGCCGGAGCACCTCCCAGTGCGCCTGCAACTCGGCCATCCCGCCGGCCCGGGGATCGGACAGCCCCCGGCCCCGATCGACGGCCCCTCCCGGCTCCGGCACCTCGGACATCGGCACCCGGCGCCGCTCCCGACGCCACTGGTCGCGCAGGATGTTCACCATCGTGGTGAACACGTAGGCGTACGGCTGCGGGTGCCCGAGGAAGCGCTCCGGGCGGCGGGCGATCCGGAGGTACGCGTCGTGGACGATGTCCCCGGCGCCGAGCGGACTTCCGGCGAGGGAGGCCGCGGCCTGGTGGAGCCTGGGCAGGAGATCCGTGAACATCCGGTTGAATTCGGCCGCTTGTCCGCCGCTCCCGTTCGGAGCGAAGTCGTCTTCTCGTCCGCCACCCTCATCGCGATCACCGCACTCCACCATGCCGCTCTCCCCGGGAATCGGCACCCGAACGTCCGGCCCGACCCGGCTCGACCGCCGGAGCCCGACCCGACTGAACTACTTGTGACACAGGTCACATCATAGTTCGTCGTCTCACTCTGTGCAGTCATTCGTACGCAACAAGTCACCGGCCTTGCAGGGTGCGGGAGTTCGCCTCCGGACGGGCGCCCGCTCCGGCGGCCGGGACGGCCCGACGAGACCCCTCAGCGAGGAGAACCAGCATGCGAGGTCGCATCGCCAGGAAGATCGCCGCGTTCGGACTGGCGGCCGCGGCCGCCCTCGGCGTGATCGGGACCACCACCCTGCCGGCCGCCGCGGCGACGAGCCACCACCAGAGCATCACGCCCGGGGCCGCCGCGGTCTCGAACACCGTCGCGTCGGAGGCCTACCGCTGCGTCATCACCGCCAACTACGGCTGGCGCTGGGAGGGTAGCTGCCACGTCTACTCCGGCCGGCTGCGCACCACCACCTACTGCGCGGACGGCTCGCACAGCACCGGCCTGTGGATCGGCGCGCGGCCGAACGCCTGGGCGGTCTGGGGCAACTGCCCCGGGTCCACCTGGACGAGGGTCGTGTTCCAGTGGCACAGCTGAGCGCTCGGCCGAACCCCGGGCCGCCCTGCGCTCCGGCGGGGGCGGACGGCCGATGACCGACAGATGACAGCTGACAGATTTCGAAATCTGTCAGCTGTCATCTGTTAGCTGTTACTTGTTACTTGTCAGGTGTTACTTGTCAGTTGTCAGCCGTCATCCGCGCGCCGTCCGTCCTCGCCCTCCCGCCGCCGTCTCGGCCGCGTCAGCCCACCGGCGAGGGCTCCGCGAGCAGCCGGGCGGCGCGCACCCGGCCCGCGTGCTCGACCAGGTTGACCAGCACCTCCTTGCCCGAGGCGCGGAGGCGTGCGTCGCACAGCAGCACGGGCGTACCGGCATCCAGGTCCAGCGCGCGGGCGACGTCCTCCGGGCCGAACTCCCGCGTCCCGGCGAAACGATTCACCGCAACCACGAACGGAATGCCGCGATGCTCGAAGAAGTCGACGGCCGGGAAGCAGTCGGTCAGGCGACGGGTGTCGGCGAGCACCACCGCACCGAGCGCCCCCTGGGCCAACTCGTCCCAGAGGAACCAGAACCGGTCCTGCCCCGGGGTGCCGAACAGGTACACCGCCAGGCCCTCGCGGATGGTGATCCGCCCGAAGTCCATCGCCACCGTGGTGGTCGTCTTCCGCTCGACCCCGTCCAGATCGTCCACCTCGCGCCCGGCCTCGGACAGTTGCTCCTCGGTCCTCAGCGGGCGGATCTCGCTGACCGCGCCCACCAGCGTCGTCTTCCCGACCCCGAAACCGCCCGCCACCAGGATCTTGAGCGCGAGCACGGTGTCATCAGGATCCTCGCCGTCGAGCCGGTCCGAGCCCCCGTACGGATCGGCCCCGCCGAACGAACCGGTCCCGCCGTACGGATCGGACCCTCCGTACGGGTCGGACTCGTCGGACGGGTGGAACGGGTCGGACGGGTGGTCAGAGTGCACGGAGTCCACGGATGACCTCCTGGAGGATGCGCTCGTCGGGGAGCAGGGCGGGCGGGACGGGACGGCGGACCCGGATGAGCCCGGCCGCCAGGAGGTCACCGAGCAGCACCCGCACGACGCCCACCGGCAGGTCGAGGTCGGCGGCCAGCTCGGCCACGGACAGCGGGGCACTCCGGCAGAGCGCAAGGATCCGAGCCTGTTCCGGCCCGACCGGCGGCTCGGGCACGTCCGGGACGAGCCCCGGATCAGGCACTTCGGTGACCACCACCACGGCGATCAGATCGAACTGCTGCTCCCCGCCCCCGGTGCGCCCCCGGGTCATCGCGTACGGGCGGACCAGCGGTCCGGCCTCGTCGTCGTACCAGCAGGCCCGGTGCGCGGCGGCGAGCGGGTTGCGGGGGCACTCACCGGGTTCGGCCCTCGGGCGCTCCGGATGTCGCTCCCGGTACGGGTGGGGCGCAGGACTCACCGGCCGCCCACCGCCCGCGGCGGAGTGCTCAGGTGCTCCCCGACCCGGCGGACCAGTCTGGCCATCTCGTAGGCGATCAGCCCGAGGTCGGCGCGAGCGGTGGCGAACACGGCGAGGCAGGTGCCCGCCCCCGCCGCCGCGACGAGCAGGTAGCCGCCCTCCAACTCGACCATGGTCTGGCGGACTTCGCCCGCACCGAAGTGCCGGCCGGCTCCCTTGGCCAGGCTGTGGAATCCGGAGGCGACGGCCGCCAGGTGCTCTCCGTCCTCGCGCGGCAGACCGGTCGAGGTGCCCACGGCCAGGCCATCGGCGGAGAGCATCACGGCGAAGCGGAGCTCGGGGGCGCGCTGGACGAGCTCGTCGAGGAGCCAGTTCAGCTCCCCCGCACGGTGGGTGGTGGCGATCACGGGTGCGCTCCTTCGGGTCGGGACGGCGGTTGGGGTCGGCGTGCCTGCGGCGTCGGCGGAGGGCCGGCGGGAGGTCCGGCCTGCCCGCCCTCCGGGTACAGGCCGCGCGCCCATCCGTTCTGGAAGGCGGCCATCGCCGCGCGCGCCGCCTCCGGACTGCGGTCGGCGGCACCGGAGCCGTCGCCGGAACCGGCGACGTAGTCTGTGGCGGAGGTCGCGGCGGAGGCGGAGGTCGCGGCGGTGGAGACGGCGGCCGCGCGTCGGTTGTACGCGGTCTGCCGCTCCGGGGCCTCGCGCAGCTGCGGCACGAGGCTCGCCTGCCGGGTCCGGCGCGGCAGCTCCTCGGGGCCCTGGTCGGCACGAGGATCCGGCGATCGGCCACGGCTCCCTCGGTGGCCGTCCGCGCGGTGAACGTCCGTGTGGTGACCGTCGGTGTGGTGACCGTCAGCGTCATGACCGTCCGCGCGGTGACTGCCCGTCTGATGACCGGCCGCTCGGCCCACGGCCGTACCCGCGCCTCCGTCCGCGGCCGGACCGGCCGTCCAGGCGGTGGAGGCCCGAACGCCGGAGGCCCGGAAAGGGGTGCGCCGTGCCGCCCCGGGGGCTCCGTTCCGGACGCCGAACGGCAGCAGCGCCCCGCCCTCGGGCGGCGGCCCGCCGGCCACCGGACGCCCGTGGTCCGCGCGGCCCTGCGGGCACTCCCCGTGCCGTGGTTCTCCGGCCGGACCGTCGGCCGGACCCTCCGGGTGTCCGTTCCCCGAGGTGAGCTCATGTTCCGGCCCGCCCCATGGCGTCGGCTGCGCGAACTCCGGCTCCACGGAGCTCGGCTCGGCGGACCCGGCGACCGGACCCACCCGATCCCCTGCCGCTCCGGGCGACACCCGCTCGAAGCCGTGCCGCGCGTCCCCCGACCCGTGCCGCACGTCCCCCGACCCGTGCCGCGCGTCCCCCGACTCGTGCCGCACGTCCGGCTCGTGCCGCACGTCCCCTGGCTCGGCCTCCGCCGTTCCATCGGCCAACAACGTGGTGGGCAGCAGCACCACCGCCGTGGTGCCGCCGTACGCGGAGGTCACCAGCGAGACCCGGACGTCCTGCCGCCGGGCGAGCCGGCTGACCACGAACAGGCCGAGCCGGTCGCTGTCGAAGAGGTCGCTCTGTTCGGCGGCGGCGATCCGCCGGTTGGCCCAGTCCAGCATCTCCGGGCCCATGCCCAGACCGCGGTCCTCGATCTCCAACGCGAAGCCGTTGCCGACCCGTTCGCCCCGGAGGTGTACCCGGGTGTGCGGCGGGGAGAAACCGGTGGCGTTCTCCACCAGCTCGGCCACCAGGTGGGTGAGGTCCGCGACCGCGTGACCGACCACGGCGGTGCGCGGCAGCGGGTGCACCTCGACCCGGGCGTACTCCTCGACCTCCGAGACGGCCGCTCGCACGACGTCCACCAAGGGGACCGGCCGGCGCCAACCCCTGCCCGGGGAGGCCCCGGAGAGGATGATCAGGCCCTCGGCGTGGCGGCGCATCCGGGTGGTGAGGTGGTCCAGCCGGAACAGGTCGGCCAGCTCGGACGGGTCGTCGGTGCGGCGCTCCATCGCGTCCAGCAGCGTGAGTTGGCGGTGCACCAGGACCTGGCTGCGACGCGCGAGGTTGACGAAGACCCCGGAGACCCCGGAAAGCACCTCGGCCCGTTCGACCGCCGCCGTGACAGCCGCCCGCTGGACCGTGCCCAACGCCCGGTGGACCTGGCCGATCTCGTCGCCCCGCTCCACCGGCCGAGGTGTCTCGGCCTCGATGTCCACCTCCTCTCCCGCGCGCAACTTCCGCATGGTCTCGGGGAGTTTGCGCCCCGCCAGCTCAAGTGCCGAGTTGCGCAGGCCGATCAGCTCGGTGACCAGCCCGCGCCCGATCTGCACCGAGATCACCAGCGAGGCCACCACGCCGACCAGACCGAGCAGCACGGCCATCCCGGCCGGCGTGAACAGGCCCAGCGCGTAGGGGTTCTGCCGCTCGGCGGCGAGCTGTCCTGCCTGGTCCTCGACGGACCGCAGTCCGCCGGCCACGTTGCCGGCGACCATCGCCCAGCGGTCCCCCGGCACTCCGGCGACGGCCGACCGACCGTCGACGGCCGTCCGGACCCTGTCCTCGTACCCGGCCAGCTCACGGTGGTCCTGGCTTCCGGTGACGGCGAGCAGCGCCTGCCGGTCGGCGGGGCGCAGACCGGCGGCGGCGTCCTGCTCGAACGCGCGCCGGGCGAAGACCGCACCGGAGAACTCCCGCAACTGGTCGTCACCGATCCCGCCGGACAGTTGGGCGGCGCGCAGCAGCGCGTCCTCCCGGGCGAGGAGTTCCCGGGACCGGGCCAGTTCCAGCGAGGCCCGCGCGTCGGTGGCCACGTGGTGGTCCAGGGACGGGGTGACCGAACCCGCCGCGGCGAGTGCCCGGTCCACCGCCTCGCCGTACGCGGCGTACGCCTCGGGCCAGCCGACGCTCCTGGCCAGGACCCGGTCGCGCAGTGCCGGCAGCGCGGCGAGCGAGCCGCCGAAGGCGTCCAGTCGGGAGGCCGCGTCACCGCCCAGGCCCTGGGCGTCGGCGCGGTTGTACCCGCGGTCGGGGTGGCGGGCCTCGGGGAACAGCGGGGTGAGCGCCCGGTCGGTGGCCGCGGCGGCCTCGCGCAGAGCGCTCTCGCGGGCGGCGGTGGGGGCCGTCGCGGGAGCGGCCGCCGAGGCGGCCAGCAACTGTCCCGCGGCGGTGCGTTCGGCTTGCAGCCCGGCGACCGCCTCGGCGAGCGGGGTGAGTACCGTGCGCTGGGCGTCCCGCTGGCGCAGCAGGTCCCAGACCCCCTGGGCGGTGGTGACGGTCGCGAACCCCCACAGGGCGATGACGGAGACGACCGGGACCATCAGCAGCGCGATGATGCGGGCGCGGACGGTCCGGGGGCGCAGTCCGCGCAGCCACGGGCCGGGGCGCGGCGACCGGGCGGGCGGCCCGGCGTGGGCACCCCGACGGGCGCCGGCGGCGGTACCGCGGTCTTCTCGCATGGGTGAGGAGCCTTTCGGGCGGGGATGGCGGGTGGAGCCGGCGGGCGGCAGGGGCTGAGCCCAGGTGCGGCGCGTGCGGGACGGACCGGGTGACCGCCTCAGGCTGCGCGGTCGTGGCGTCCGGCGCCGGCCGGGGTGGGCTCGCGCCGTTCGGCGGCGGGGTGCGCGGCCGTGCCTGCGGGCTCCTCGACGGGCAGCCGCCCGGCCTCCCGGTAGCCGGCCCGCTCCTGGTCGGTCGGCGAGAGCGCCACGAAGGCCGAGGCGAGGAAGAGGAAGGAGCCGAGGCCGACGGCCAGCGGGAAGACGAACTCCATCGGGCTGACGCCACCGAGAGCGCCACGGGTCGGGTCCAGCCGGACGTGGACGGCGGCCATGCCGGTGTAGTGCATGCAGCTGACGGCGAGGCCCATGGCCAGTGCGGCGGCCGCGGCCGCGTAGACGTTGCGGATGGTGACGGCGGCCCAGAGCGCGGCGGTGGCGGCCCCGACCGCGACCAGCACGGACAGTGCGACCGTCCCGGCGTCGTAGTGCAGGGCTCCGTGCATCCGTACGGCGGCCATGCCCAGGTAGTGCATGGCGGCGACGCCGAGGCCGGTGGTGACGCCCCCGGAGAGCAGGGCGAGGCCGCGGTGGCGTCCGTAGCAGACCACGGTCAGGCCCAGACCGGTGACCAGCACCGCGACCACGAGGCTGAGGACGGTCAGCGGCACGTTGTAGCGCAGCTCGGTGCCGTCGACGGTGAAGCCGAACATGGCGACGAAGTGCATGGTCCAGATGCCGGAGCCGATCGCGGCGGCGGCGGTGACCAGCCAGTTCCGCCGGACCGGGCCGCTCGCGGCCAGACCGCGCAGGGCGCAGCGCAGCCCGAGGGCGGCGCCGGCACAGGCCATCAGGTAGGAGAGGGCGGGAGTCAGCCAGCCGAGGCTGAGATGGTTGAGAGTGCCCATGGGACCTCCGGTCGACCGGTCGGGCCCGGGGCGGTACGCGGTGCACCCGGGCTCCCCGGCCGGGCGGACTGCACACGGTTGGCATATGCCAACCGCATGTGCGCTTCCGGCCTGGGGTGCGTGGGACGCTATCGAGCGGCCGGAATTGGTCAGGCGAACATCTGAAAAGCAGCCCGCGAGCCGCGAGCGATGTGTTCGAATGACCCGGTCGTGTGCCCGGCGGACGACGGGCAGCGGAGCTGGCCGTAAGCGGGGCAAGCAACAACGAACAGATGACAGAAACTGAAATCTGTCATCTGAAATCCGTTAGCTGTCATCTGTCATCTGACATCCGTCCGCTGAACGCCCCCAGCCGCCGGCCTCCGCATCACCCCCACCAGGCCCGCGCGCCCCGCTCCCATAGCAGTGCGAGCACCCGCACCCGTCCCCGCCCTCGCCCCTGCAATGCCACAGGGGGTTCATCGCTCGCATGTGCGGCATTATGATCACCACAATGGCCGCACCTGCGACCGTTCCCTGCCGCCCGTCCCGGCGCGCATCCTGGAGGGGAAGCACCGATGAGCACCCGAACGACCACCACCCGCAGGCTCGCCGTCGCCGCCGTGGCGACCCTCCTCCTCGGCCTCGGGGCCACCGCCTGCGGCAGCGGCGGCGGCACGTCCTCCGGTTCCGCGGGCTCCGCCGCCGCCTCCCCGAACGCGTCCGCTGCCGGCGCCGGCAGCGTCCCGAAGGCCTCCGGCACCATCAGCGTCTTCGCGGCCGCCTCGCTCAAGGAGACCTTCACCGACCTCGGCAGGAAGTTCGAGGCCGCCAACCCCGGCACCAAGGTCACCTTCAACTTCGGCGGCAGCTCCAGCCTCGCCACGAGCATCAACTCCGGTGCCCCGGCCGACGTGTTCGCCGCCGCCAGCCCGGCGACCATGAAGACCGTGACGGACGCGGGCGGCGTCAGCGGACAGCCGACGACCTTCGTCAGGAACACGCTCACCATCGCCGTCCCCAAGGGCAACCCCAAGCACGTCACGGGCCTCAAGGACCTGACCGCCTCCGGTGTGAAGGTCGCCCTGTGCGCGAAGGAGGTGCCGTGCGGCGCCGCCGCCCAGACCGCGCTCAAGGCCGCCGGCCTCGACCTGACGCCGGTCACCCTGGAACAGGACGTCAAGGGCGCTCTGACCAAGGTCGAACTGGGCGAGGTCGACGCCTCCCTGGTGTACAGGACCGATGTGCGGGCCGATGCTGCGAAGATCGACGGCGTGGACTTCCCCGAGGCCGACAAGGCCGTGAACGACTACCCGATCGCCGCCCTCGCCAAGGCGCCGAACAAGGACGGCGCCGCCGCCTTCCTCGCCTACGTCCGGTCGCCCGAGGCCGAACAGGTGCTGACCGCCGCGGGCTTCCAGGCCCCGTGAGCGACCGCACCACCGGCGCCGGGGCGGACCGCCCGCACCCGGACCGCTCGGGCCCCGACCGCCCGCGCCCGCACCGCTCGGGCCCCGACCGCTCGGGCCCGGACCGGTCCGCCGGCGGCGGCCCGCCAGGGCCCGCGACGGCCCTGCCGCGCCGCCGCCCGCGCCCGCACCGCGTCCCGGTCACCCTGCTGCTCCCCGCGCTGCTCGGGCTGGCGTTCCTGGTCCTGCCGCTGGTCG
Organism: Kitasatospora sp. NPDC034533; assembly: GCF_055575155.1. Classification (NCBI taxonomy): domain Bacteria; kingdom Bacillati; phylum Actinomycetota; class Actinomycetes; order Kitasatosporales; family Streptomycetaceae; genus Kitasatospora; species Kitasatospora sp. NPDC034533. The sequence goes on along the minus strand of NZ_JBVITE010000010.1, from coordinate 140,223 downwards.
GCCTGCTCGTCCGGGCGCCCTGGAGCAGCCTGTCCGAACAGCTCACCGGCACCGCCGTCTGGGACGCGCTGCGCCTGTCGCTGATCAGCGCCACCGCCGCCACCGCGGTGTCGCTGGTCCTCGGTGTCCCACTGGCCTGGCTGCTCGCCCGCACCGAGCTGCCGGGCCGGCGGCTGGTCCGGGCGCTGGTCACCCTGCCGCTGGTGCTGCCGCCGGTGGTCGGCGGTGTGGCCCTGCTGCTGGTGCTCGGGCGGCGCGGAATCGTCGGCTCCTGGCTGGACTCGGCGTTCGGCATCACGCTGCCGTTCACCACCACCGGGGTCGTGATCGCCGAGGCGTTCGTCGCGATGCCGTTCCTGGTGATCAGCGTCGAGGGCGCGCTGCGGGCCGCCGACCCCCGCTACGAGGAGGCCGCCGCGACCCTGGGCGCCTCCCGGCTGACCGCCTTCCGGCGGGTCACCCTGCCGCTGATCGCCCCGGGGATCGCCGCCGGAGCCGTCCTGGCCTGGGCCCGGGCGCTCGGCGAGTTCGGCGCGACGATCACCTTCGCGGGCAACTTCCCCGGCCGCACCCAGACCATGCCGCTGGCCGTCTACCTGGCCATGGAGTCGGACCCGCAGGCGGCGATCGCGCTGTCGCTGGTGCTGCTGGTGGTCTCCGTCGCCGTCCTGGTCGGCCTGCGCGACCGCTGGCTGTCGACACCGTGACCGCGACCATGCCCGTGACCGCGCCCGCGATCGCGCCCGGTGCACCCTCGGGGCCGCTCCCGTACGCCCGGACGCCGCTCCGGCGGCCCCACGAACTCCGCCTACCGTGACGAGCGAATGAGCGTGATGAGCACCGAGAGCCTTCCCGGCCCCGCCCTGGACGCCCGACTGCGGGTCGAGCGCGCCGCGTTCGCCCTCGACCTCGCCCTCACCGCCGCCCCCGGCGAGGTGGTCGCGCTGCTCGGCCCCAACGGCGCCGGCAAGTCCACCGCCCTGCGCGCCCTCGCCGGCCTGCTCCCGCTCACCGGCGGCCATCTTCGCCTGGACGGCCGCCTCCTGGAGGACCCGGCCCGGCGCGTGCACACTCCCGCCGAACAGCGGCCGGTCGGCGTGGTGTTCCAGGACTACCTGCTGTTCCCGCACCTCAGCGCGCTCGACAACGTCGCCTTCGGCCCGCGCTGCCAGGGCCGCCCCAAGCGCGAGGCGCGGGCCGAGGCGGCCGGCTGGCTGGAGCGGATGGGCCTGGCCGACCACGCCTCGGCCCGCCCCGGCCGGCTCTCCGGCGGGCAGGCCCAGCGGGTGGCGCTCGCCCGCGCCCTCGCCGTACGCCCCCGGCTGCTCCTGCTGGACGAGCCACTGGCCGCCCTGGACGCCCGCACCCGGCTCGACGTTCGGGCGCAACTGCGGCGCCACCTGGCCGAGTTCGAGGCGGTGGCGGTGCTGGTGACGCACGACCCGCTGGACGCCATGGTGCTGGCCGACCGGCTGGTCGTGATCGAGGACGGACGGCAGGTGCAGTCCGGCAGCCCGGCCGAGGTGGCGCGGCACCCGCGCACCGACTACATCGCCCGGCTGGTCGGGCTGAACCTGTACCAGGGCCTGGCCGAAGGCAGCCGGGTCACGCTCCCGGACGGCACCGTCCTGGCCACCACCGAGGAGCTGGACGGTCCGGCGTTCGTCGCCTTCCCGCCCTCCGCCGTGACGCTGTACCGGGAGCGTCCGCAGACCAACGCGCGCAACCTGTGGAAGGCCGAGGTCGCCGGGCTGGAGCTGCACGGCGACCAGGTCCGCGCCGAACTCGTCGGGGATCTGCCGATGGCCGCCGACCTGACCCCGGCCGCCGTCGCGGAGCTGGAGCTGGCGCCCGGCGCGGCCGTCTGGGCGTCGGTCAAGGCCACCCAGACCCACGCCTACCCCGCCTGACGGACCGCCCCGTCGGCGGCGCCGACTGCCGGTGCCCTCAGGCCGTTGCCCACACTCCGGTACCGCCCCAGCACGGTCCATCCGGCACCGTCATTCCGGCCCGGTCATCCCGACGCCCTCATCCCGACGTCCTCATTCGGACATCCTCGTCCGGACGCCCTCGTCCGGACGCCCTCATTCCGCCGGCTCGACGAACCCCGACTCGTACGCCGCGATCACCGCCTGGGTGCGGTCCCGCGCGCCCAGCTTCGCCAGCACACTGCTGACGTGCGTCTTCACCGTCTGTACGCCGAGGAACAGTTGCTCGGCGATCTCCCCGTTGCTGAGGCCCCGCGCAACCAGCCGCAGCACCTGCGCCTCGCGCTCGGTCAGCGCCGCCCGCTCCATGGCCGCGCGGGCGGTCGGGTTGCCCTGCCCGGCCGCCAGCCGGCGGATCGCGGCCGGGAACAGCAGCGACTCTCCCGCCGCCGCCAGCCGTACCGCGTGCGCGATCTCGGCCGGGCGGGCGCGCTTGAGCAGGAAGCCGTCGGCGCCCGCGCGCAGCGCCTGGTAGACGTAGTCGTCGTTCTCGAAGGTGGTGACGACCAGGATGCGCGGCGGCCGCTCCCCCGGTGCGCCGGGGCGCAGCAGTTCGCGGGTGGCGGCCAGGCCGTCCAGCACCGGCATCCGGACGTCCATCAGCACCACGTGCGGACGCAGCGCCCGGGCGAGGGCGACGGCCTGCGCGCCGTCCGCCGCCTCACCGACCACCCGCAGGTCTCCCTGCGCTTCCAGGACGGCCCGCAGGCCGGCCCGGACCAGTTCCTCGTCGTCGGCCAGCAGGATGTCCGTCACGCCGGCGGCTGCCCCGCCCCGACCCGCCGCATCGAGATCGTTCGTCACGAGCCCAAGCGTAGGGGCAGCCGGACGCTCAGCACCCACTCCCGGCCGCCGCCCTGGAGCGCCCCCGTCGCCGTCCCGGTCTCCGTCCCCGCTGTCCCCGCTGTTCCCCCTGTCCCCGTCGCTCCCGTCGCCCCCGCCGCTCCCGTCGCCCCCGCCGCTCCCACCGCTCCCGTCGCCCCCGCCGTCGCCTCGCCGCCGAGCAGCGCGGCGCGCTCACGGATGCCGCGCAGCCCCTTGCCGCCCTTGCGCGTTCCGCCCCTGGTCGGCCCCGCCCCGGACGGCCGTGCCGGACCGCCCGCCGAACGCCCGCCGCCGGACAGCCGGTTGGCGCAGCGCAGCTCCAACCATCCGTCCCGTACGGCGACCCGGATGTCGATCGGCTCGCCGGGCGCGTACTTGAGCGCGTTGGTGACGCCCTCCTGGACGATCCGGTACGACTCGCGGGAGAGCACCCCGGGCAGCGCGCCGGGCGGCACCTCGATCCGCGCCTCCACCGGACTTCCGGCCGCACGAACGGTGTCGAGGAGCGCGGGCAGCTGGTCGATGCCGGGCTGTTCGGTGGCCGTGCCGCCCGCTCCGGCCGGGGCCTCGCGCAGCAGGACGAGGGTGCGTTCGAGGTCCTCCATGGCCAAGCGGCCGGTCTCCTCGATGACTTCGAGCGCCTTGGCGACGAAGGCGGGGTCCCCGACCTCGCGCGCCGCACCCGCCTGGAGGACCGTCACCGTCAGGGCGTGGCCGATCGAATCGTGCAGCTCCCGGGCCAACCGGTTGCGTTCCAGCAGCCGTTCGGCCCGCAGCTCCGCCTCGGCCAGTCGCTCCACCGGCGACGGACCCAGCAACCTCACGGCCATGGACAGTTGGAGGCGGCCGGCGAGGACCAGGAACCAGCCGAAGCCGAGCACCGGCAGCGGGGAGAACGGGAGGTACCAGAGCGCGTCCGGGCCGGTCAGCCGGTCGTAGCAGGCGACCGATCCGAAGGACAGCACGAATCCGGCCACCGAACCGAGCCCGACCCGGCCGATCAGCCAGGCCGCCGTGCGCCGCCGGTCGGCCCAGGTACGGGAGGGCTCGGTGGCGATGTCCTCCTCGCGGTCGGGCACCAGCAGCAGCCGCGCCTGCACCCCTTCGGCCCGCCGCGCCGCCGGGATGAGGGCGACCGCCGCGAGCAGCACGCAGTCGACCGGGACGGCCGCCATCAGGATCTCGCCGAGGCCCTTGCGGTACGTTCCCGGATAGACCATCAGCACGACGCCCGCGAAGATCCACCCGACCAGCAGGTGCAGCAGTCGCGCGTACGTGACCCCGGCCACCAGCGGCGCGACGAGCCTCCGCACCGCGTTCCCCGGCGTCGGGCCTCCAGGCGTCGGGTTTCCCAGCGTCGACCCGCCCAGCGTCGGCCTGCCCGGCACCAGGCTCCCCGGCCCCGCACTCCCAGGGCCCGCACTTCCCGGAGCGCCGGTTCCGAACACCGTGCTCCTGAACGCCGCGATCTTGGACATGGCGCCATCCTGCCAGCCCAGGGCGGTCGCCGGGTCCCGCCCCGGTCGCCCGCGCCCTCCCTCCCGGGAGGGAGACCGCTCCCCGCCCCGGCGGGATCCGCCGCCCCCGCCCGCTCCGGTCGAATGGAGCCACCGCCCGGGGCCGACCACGGCCGGCCCGGCGGAAGCCACCGACGACGAGACGAGGGGAGCGGGCCGTGATCGAGATCCAGGGCCTGACCAAGGAGTACGACGGCCGGCGCGTCGTCGACGACCTGACCTTCGAGGTCCGACCCGGCGTGGTGACCGGTTTCCTCGGCCCGAACGGCGCCGGCAAGAGCACCACCATGCGCCTGATCCTCGGCCTCGACCGGCCGACCGCCGGACGTGCGCTGGTCGACGGCCGGCCGTACCTCGAACTCCCGGCCCCGCTGCGGACGGTCGGAGCGCTGCTGGACGCCCAGGCACTGCACGGCGGCCGGACCGCGCACGGCCACCTGCGCTGGCTCGCCGCGAGCAACGGGCTGCCGCAGCGCCGGGTCGACGAGGTGCTCGGCCAGGTCGGCCTGACGGAGGCCGCCGGGCGGCGGATCCGGGGCTTCTCGCTCGGCATGCGCCAGCGCCTCGGGGTGGCCGCCGCGTTGCTCGGAGACCCACCGGTGCTGCTGCTGGACGAACCGGTGAACGGCTTGGACCCGGAGGGCATCCGCTGGATCCGCACCCTGCTGCGCGACCTGGCCGCCGAGGGCCGGGCGGTGCTGGTCTCCTCCCATCTGATGACCGAAATGGCGCTGACCGCCGACCACTTGGTGGTGATCGGGCGCGGCCGGCTGCTCGCCGACGCTGCCACCACCGCGTTCATCGACCGCCACGGCCGGGCCAGGATCCGGGTCCGCGCCGTCGACCCGACCAAGCTCGCCGCCCTGCTCGGCGACCCCGCCCACGGCCTCGACGCCACCGAAGTCGGCGGCGGCACCTGGGAGGTGAGCGGTGCCGAACCCGAGCGGATCGCCGCGCTCGCCGCCGCCAACGGCGTCGTGCTGTACGAGATCGCCGTGCAACGGGACTCCCTGGAGGAGGCGTTCATGCGGATGACGGCCGACAGCGTCGAGTACCGCGCGGAGGCCGCCGCATGAACGCGCCGCTTTCCGCCGTCCACGCCCTGCGCGCCGAACGGATCAAGCTCACCACCCTCCGCTCGCTCTGGATCACCCCGCTGCTCGCCCTCGCGCTCTCCGTCGGCGGCACCGCCGCCGTCGGCGCCGCCCTCGGGGACAAGGACCACAGCATCACCGACGACCCGAGCGTCGGTGTCTTCTACGGGCTCAACTTCGGCCAGGCAGCGCTGATCTGCTTCGCCGTCCTGCTGATCGGCCAGGAGTTCAACACCCGCATGATCGACGTGTCGCTCACCGCCGTCCCCCGGCGCGGCCGGCTGTACGGCGCCAAGCTGACGCTCGGCGCGCTGGTCGGGCTCACCGTCGGCGCCGTCGGCACGGCGGGTGCCTTCGCCGGGTACGCGACCACCGTCCCCGCCGAGTGGGACGGGCCCGCCTTCGTTCGCTCCGCCGTCGCCGGAGTGCTCTACCAGACCATGCTGGTGGTGCTCTGCCTCGGGACGACCGCCCTGCTGGGCAACCTCACCGCCGCCATGGGGCTCCTGGTCCCGTCCCTCTTCCTGCTCTCGCCGCTGCTCAGCGGCGTCCCCGGGGTCCGTCTCGTGGTCCAGTTCCTGCCCGACCGGGCCGGCCAGTACGCGCTGCGCTACGCCGACGACCCGAAGGTCGCGTACGGCCACTGGACCGGACTGCTGATCATGGCGCTCTGGACGGCCCTGGCCGCGTACGGCGGTCTGCGCGCCCTGCGAGGTGCCAAGTGAGCCCGGGCGAACGGAAGACGGGACGCGGTCGATGACGGACAGGAGGCCGGAGATGGGAACGCCGGGGACGGGGACGCGGGAGACTGTGGCGCCGGGGACGCGAGCGACGACGAGCACAGTGGCCGATGCCCTGCGCGCCGAACGGATCAAGTTCACCACGCTGCCCTCGCAGTGGGCGGCGCCACTGGTCGCCCTGGCACTGACCGTCGGCGTCACGGCGGCCGTCAACGCCGCCTACGGGGTGAAGGACCACACCCCCGGCGAGGACCCGGCCGGCGGGATCTTCTACGGGCTGCTGTTCGGCCACGTCGCGGTGGCCTGCCTCGGCGTCCTGCTGATCGGGCAGGAGTTCAACACCCGCATGATCGGCACCTCGCTCACCGCCGTCCCCCGGCGCGGCCGGCTGTACGGCGCCAAGCTCGCGCTCGGCGCCGGGCTGGGCCTGCTGCTCGGGCTGGCCTCGACGGCGGGTTCGTTCCTGGCAGTCGCCACCACCGTCGGCCTGGACTTCTCCACCCCGGGCCTGGCCCGCAGCTTCCTGGCCGGGGTGCTGTACCACCCGATGATGGTGCTGCTCTGCCTCGGGCTGACCGCGATGCTGGGCAACCTGAGCGCGGCACTCGGCCTGCTGACCCCGATGGTGTTCCTGGGCACCACCTGGCTGGCCGCCATCCCCGGTGTCCGCGAACTCGGCCAGTTCCTGCCCGACCGGGCCGGCCTGTACGCGACCCGCACCCAGGCGGAGCCGGGCATCCACTACGGCCACTGGACCGGACTGCTGATCATGGCGCTCTGGACGACCCTGGCGGTCTGCGGCGGCCTGCGGGCGATGCGCCGGTACGAGCACAGCTGACCGCGCCCAGGGGGCGGGCGGCGAACAGATGACAAAAAACAGATGACGGATGACAGCTGACAGATTTCGAAATCTGTCAGCTGTCAGCTGTCCGCTGTCCGCTGTCCGCTGTCCGCCGCCACCCCGCTACCGCAACGCCGGATGCTCCGCGATCACGGTGCACCCGAAGCCAAGCGAGGACGTGACCAGTGGTTCCTCACGCGCACGCGGCGTCGATCTTTCCGTTCTCGTCGAGATCGATCGGGAATCGGTGACCGTCGCTGAGCGTCATGCTCCACCCATGGCGCAGAGTCGCCGAGGTGGGATCGTCCGCGAACCAGAACACTGGAGTGTCGGTGAAGCAGGTGCCGGCGGTGGCGCCCCCGCGTGATCGCAACGCCGCGCTCAGGAACTGCCCGGCCAGGTGCGGGCGCAGCGAGGAGTCGCCGGACCGGACGGCTGCCACGAGACCGCCGTAGAAGCCGTTGACGCTCGGGTCGTCACCCCGGCCCGACGTGGTGTCGGCCTTGCAGGTCAGCGAGCGCACTGTGCCCGAACCGTCGAACTCGAGCGAGGCGACCTTGCCGAACGGCTGGTCGCCCTGGTACAGCCGGATCTCGCTGGCCGCCAGCACGCCGTCGACCGCGGCTCCACAGGTCACCCCGCGCGAGTCGGTGCCCCAGATCCGCCGATACGTGTCGGCGTCGGCGAACAGGGCCGCCACCGTGTCGAGGTTCACCTCGGCACGGGTCGCCGGATTCTGGTAGCGCAGGGCGGCGGTGTAGAGCGCACGCGTCGTCTCCGAGGGATCGGCGGACGGAACCGATTTGGCAGGGGGCTGGGGCGAGGGGGTGTCCGGCAGGGAAGAAGCCCAGGAGGACGGCGCGGCGGCAGGCGCCTGCACCCCGGACGAGCCGCCCCCGTGCCTCGGCTGAGTCGCGAACGCGGCGCCCAGCGCCACCACGGCCAGAGCCGCGGCCACGCCGGCCGCGCCGACCGCCAGGCGGCGACGGCGACGCCTCACCGCTGCGACGAGCCCGTCCGCCTCGTACGCACGGGGAGGAAACTGCGCCGCGCGGTCGCGCATGGCCGCGGTCAGTTCGCCCTCCAGGTCGAAGTCCTTCATTTGGCCCCTCCCGAAGATGTGTGATGGGTGTTCCGGTCGACGGTCGACCGGAGTTTCGCCAGTCCACGGCTCGCCTGGGAGCGCACGGTACTGGCCGAGATGTTCATCAGGCCGGCGATCTCCGTGTCGCTGAGATCCTCGAAGTACCGCAGCACCAGGACGGTCCGCATGCTGGTCGGCAGGGTCTGGAGCGTGCGCATCAGCTCGTCCCGCAGGTCCACGCCCTTGTACGGATCGACCCGTCCACCACCGACGTCGTCATGGAGCTGTGCCTCCGGGTGCCTGCGCTGCCTGCGCCAGCCGTCGTTGGCGAGGTTCACCAGGATCCTGCGTGCGTACGCCTCGGGCACCTCCGCGGAGCGAACCCGTCGCCAATGCCGGTAGACCCGCTCCAGCGTGGACTGCACGAGGTCGTCGGCCGCATGAGGCTCCCCGGTGAGGAGCAGCGCGGTTCTGAACAGCGCCGCCGACCGCGCTCGGACGAACGACGTGTAGCCCTCGACGTCACTTCCGCGCATCGGAGACCCTCGGCACGTGGTTCCTCGACATGGCCGCCCCCCCTTCTGGAGCCGCTCTGGCCCCTTCCACCGACCTGACGCGGGGCGTTCCGGCGCTGCTGCACGCAAGGGGCGTCCGTGACCCAAGCGTTACCGCTCGATCGCCGGGCGGGGTGAGCTGACATGTACCGAGCGGGAACGGCTGAGGCCGCCTCCTGTCCCGTGAGCAACAGGCGTCGTGGCGGTCAGCGCGGTGCGATCACGGGCGCCGAAGGGCCGGGGTGGAGCAGTAGCGCGTACCGCCTTCGAAGGCGACAGTCGGCCCGGGCGCGATCTCGGTGAAGCCCGCGTCATGGACCACCGGGAGTCCGCTGTGGACGAGTTCCTGCCACGTTTGCGGCGAGGCCGTCCGGACGGCGAGCGGGAAGCCGGCCTCCGCCCATTCCTTGCGCTGTGCCTCGTCCAGCCGCCACCAGGCGAGCTGAGCGGCGTGCCCGGTCTGCGCCATCGTCTTGCCCGCGCTCATCTCCAGCTCCGGGTTCAGCCAGAGCACCGGCAGGCCCGGCTCGGGGGCGCCGATCTCTGCCGTCTCCTCCAGGTCCGTCCCCGACACCTGGAGCTTGGCGAGTTCCTTGGGCCAGCCGTCCAGCGGGATCGGCGGGAACACCCGCACCTCCGCCTCCCTGCCGTGCACCGTGACGCCCGGCAGCTCGCCCGCCCGGCGCCACTCCCCGCCCCGCGCCCGCCGGACCACCTTGCGGATCCGGGCGTCCTCCCACGCGGCGACCCGCTGCGCCCACTCCCCGTCCGCCTCGGTCACCCGCGAGTCGGCCAGCAGGGTGAGCACCGCCCGCGCCGAGGTCTCCAGCGCGTCCGTCCGGCCCGGCGGAGTGGCCCGCTCCAGCCGGACGACCAGCGGCAGCACGTACTGCGGCCGCGCGTCACGGTCCTCGGGCTCCCGGACGTCGGCGGAGTCAGCGGGGTCGACGGAGTCGGCCACGGGAGCGGGGTTCTGGGGCGTGGGAGTCGGGGCACCGGAAGCAGAAGTCACCCGTCCAGGATGCCAGCCCCGCCCCGGCGGACCGGGCCCGCCCCGTTCGGCACAGGCCCGGGACGGCACAGGCCCGGAGCGGAACGGGAGCAGGGCCCGTCAGCGCCGGTAGCCGCGCTGCGGGTCCCGCTCCTCCGCATCCTCGTACATCAGGAACCAGCCCTCGGGGTGGGTGGCCGCCAGCAGGACCTCCGTCCGCTGCTCCGCCCCCAGCTCCGGATCCCCGTCGTCCGGCCCGTACACGCCGAACAGCTCGTCCTGGCAGCCGTCCCAGTCGTAGTCGTAGAGGTCGGCCGGAAGGTCGCCCATCATGTCCGCCACCGATTCGGGCTGCGCACCGAGCAGCGCCCGGGCGTCCACCAGGGCCATCCGCAGTGCGATCTCCTCGGCCAGGCAGCGCGGCAGCGGCCACTCGCCGAGCGCGAGGTCGTCGGCGAGGTCGTCGAAGGCCCGGGCCATCGCGCGGCGCCAGCCCCGGTGCAGCTGCCAGGTGCGCTGGGGCAGCCGGGAGAAGACCGTCCAGTCGGCGTCCTCGGCCTCGACGACCGGCTCGTCGCCGTGTTCTTCGAAGTCGTCGTAGGCGGCGTCGGCCAGGCCGATCAGCTGGGCGTGCAGCAGACAGGCGGTGCGCGGGGTGAGCCTCCAGTCGGCGCCCGCGCCGCCGTCCTCCTCGTCGCCGTCCAGGGGGAACAGGTCGGCGAAATCCGGCGTGAAGTCCTCGGTGACGCTGATCTCCAGCGTGCCGCCGATCGCCTCGACGCCGGGGATGGCGGCCACCAGCCGGTCCGGGTGCAGCAGTGCGCCGAGCGCCGCGTTGGCGTCCTCGGCGACCTCGCGCAGCAGTTCACGGCGCTGACCGGCCGGGTCGATGCCCTCGAAGTCCAGTTCCTCGACCGCTCTGATCGCGGCCGCCCGCAGGGCCGGCCAGTCATTGATCCGCAGGCCCAGCACCACCGTCGCCTCGATCTCCTGCGCGCCGGAGTCCTCCGCCGCGCCCGGCCCCTGTGGATGATCGCTTCGCTCGCCCATGGGGCTAACGGTACGGCTTTTCGGTCCTCCGATCACCGGTCCGGAGCAGCTTCCGAAAGCGATCTCGGCCACCATCCGGCCCCGCCTCGATCACCCGGACGCAGGAACTTGGCAGGATGTGACCCATGGCTGATATCAATGAGTACGGCGGCGGGCAGCGCCCGAACGCCGACGTCCTGGTCGTGACCACCAACGACATCCCCGGCTTCCGGGTCGACCACGTGATCGGCGAGGTCTTCGGGCTGACCGTCCGCAGCCGCCACATCGGCAGCCAGATCGGTGCCGGTCTGAAGTCGCTGATCGGCGGCGAGCTGCGCGGTCTGACGAAGACCCTGGTCGAGAGCCGCAACGAGGCCATGCAGCGACTGGTCGAGCAGACCAAGGCGCGCGGCGGCAACGCCGTCCTGATGATGCGCTTCGACGTCACGGAGGCCGCCGACGTCGGCACCGAGGTCTGCGCGTACGGCACCGCCGCGGTGGTCTCCCCGGCCGCCTGACGCCCCTCGCCCTCAGCGCCACCACCCCTGCGTACCGCTGCCCCACCGCACCACTGACGGGTCCTCGGCGGCGGGAACAGTCTTCGGCCCCCCTGATGTTTCACGGGCGTGACTGTTTACGGTGCAACCAATGGCGCTCTCCGGCGCGTACGGCGCGTGGACGTCCTGGTGGTGGGCGCCGGGCAGGCAGGCCTGTCCGCCGCCTACCACCTGCGCCGCCGCGGCTTCGCCCCCTACCGGGCGGACGTCGACGGCGGCTTCGTCGTGCTCGACGCCGACGCCGCACCCGGCGGCGCCTGGGCGCACCGCTCGCCGTCCCTGCGGATGGAAACCGTGCACGGCGTCCACGACCTCCCGGGCGAGGAGCTCCCGCCGCCGGACCCACAGGCCCCCGCACGTGAGGTGGTGCCGGAGTACTTCGCGGCGTACGAGGCCCGGCACGCGCTCCCGGTCGTACGCCCGGTCACGGTGCGCGCCGTACGCGCCGAGTCCGAGCGCCCGGACTCCCGGCTGCTGGTCGAGACCGACCGCGGCACCTGGTCGACCCGCGCGCTGATCAACGCCACCGGCACGTGGACCCGCCCCTTCCTCCCCCACTACCCGGGCCACTTCGCCGGTCGCCAGCTGCACTACGCCGAGTACCGGGGCCCCGAGGAGTTCGCCGGCGAGCGCGTGCTGGTGGTGGGCGGCGGCGCCTCGGCGATCCAGGTGCTGTCGGAGGTGGCCGCGGTCGGCGAGACGGTGTGGGTCACCCGCTCCGAGCCCGTCTACCACGACGGACCGTTCACCCCCGAGTACGGGCGCGCGGTGGTCGCCAAGGTCGAGGAGCGGGTCCGGCAGGGCCTGCCGACGCTCAGCGTGGTGGGCGTGACCGGACTCGGCCCGACCGTCGCCCTCCGGCGTGCCGAGGAACTGGGAGCGCTGCACCGCCGGCCGATGTTCGACCGGCTGACCGAGCGCGGGGTCGCCTGGGGCGAGGAGGAACTGGCGGTGGACTCGATCGTCTGGGCGACCGGTTTCCGGCCCGAGGTCGGCCACCTCGCCCCGCTCGGGCTGCGCTCCCCCGGCGGCGGCATCGCGCTCTCCGGCACCCGCGCCACCGCCGACCCCCGCGTCCACCTGGTCGGCTACGGCCCGTCCGCCAGCACCGTGGGCGCCAACCGGGCCGGGCGGGCGGCCGTCAACGACCTGGTCAAGCTGCTCGGGGACCCGAAGCTCGCCGCCCCTGCGGCCGGGGAACCGACGGCCGAGGATCCGGCGTTCGGGGAACCGACGGCCGGGGAAGCAGCGGCAGGCGAACGGACGGCCGGAGCCCCGGTGAGGGAGCCGGCCGCCGTCTGAGGCTCAGCGGTCGTAGTCGACGGTCACCCGGTCGGTGACCGGGCGGGCCTGGCAGGTGAGAACGTACCCGGCCGCCAGTTCCTTCTCCTCCAGCGCGAAGTTGCGGCGCATCTCCACCTCGCCCTCGGTGACCAGGGCGCGGCAGGTGCCGCAGACCCCGCCCTTGCAGGCGAACGGCAGGTCGGGGCGGGAGCGCTGGGCACCGTCCAGGATCGAGCGGTCGCGTGGGAGGGAGAGGGTGCTGCCGCGTCCGTCGAGGACGACGGTGACCTCGCTGTGCGCGCCCGCCGGGGCGTCGGAGGTGCCGTCCGTCCGGTCCCAGTCCTCGTCGCGTTCCGGCAGCGGCTCGTCCTCGGCGTGGAACAGCTCCTGGTGCACCCGCTCGCCCGGGACCTCCAGCTCGGCGAGCAGGTCCTTCGCGCCGGCGACCATCCCGAACGGACCGCACAGCCACCAGTGCCCGACGCTCCCGACGTCCACCAGCGCCGCCAGCAGCGCCCGTACCCGGTCCGGGTCCAGCCGGCCGCTGAGCAGTTCGGCGTCCCTGGTCTCCCGGGAGAGGACGTGGACCAGCTGGAAGCGACCGAGGTAGCGGTCCTTCAGGTCGGCCAGCTCGTCCGCGAACATCACGGTGTCGCTGCGCCGGTTGCCGTAGAGCAGGGTGACGGTGGAGCTGCGGTCGGCGGCCAGCACGGAGGCGGCGATCGACAGCATCGGGGTGATGCCGGAGCCGGCCGCCAGCAGGACGTGGTCGGCGGGGACGCCGAGCTCGGGGGTGAACAGGCCGGAGGGCGTCAGGACCTCCACCTCCTCGCCGGGCCGGGCCTCGCGCACCAGCCAGCGGGAGAACAACCCGCCCGGCACCTCCCGGACGGCGATCCGCAGCGGCCCGCCGACCGGGGAGCAGATCGAGTAGGAGCGGCGCTCGTCGGCGCCGTCCACCAGCTTGCGCACGGTCAGGGTCTGCCCGGGGCGGAAGGCGTACTCCCGCGCCAGCTCGTCCGGCACCGCGAAGGTCACCGCGACGGCGTCCTCGCAGAGCCGCTCGACCCGGTCGATCCGCAGCCGGTGGAAGCTCGGACGGCGGGCCGGGCGGATGCCGGAGGACACCTCGCCGACCGGGTCGGACCCGGTGTCGGCGGCGGAAGCGGCAGCAGCGGCGGGACCGGCGGCGGAAGCGGCAGCAGCGACGGGGCCGGCGGAAGCGGCAGCAGCGGCGGGCATTCAGATCTCCTTGACGCGTTCGAACGGCTCGCGGCAGGCCCGGCAGCGCCAGAGCGCCTTGCAGGCGGTGGAGCCGAAGCGGGACAGCTCCTCCGTGTCGGTGCCGCCGCAGCGCGGGCACGGTACGGCCGCCGACGCGGCCGCGATCACAGCTGCGGCTTCGGCCTCGGTTCCGGCCGTGCTTCCGACCGCGATCGCGGTCCGGGTCGGGCCGAGGGTGAGCGCCACCGGGCCGGTCCCGGCAGCGGCGCTCCTCCCGGCAGCGGTGGTGGGCCGCGGTGGGGCGATGCCCGCCTCGGCCAGCTTGCGGCGGCCCTCGGCGGTGATCAGGTCGGTGGACCACGGCGGGTCCAGCCGCAGCCGCACCCGCACGTCCGGGTAGCCGGCCGCGCGCAACCGGCGGTCCACGTCCGCGGCCATCTCTGCGACGGCCGGGCAGCCCGAGTAGGTCGGGGTCAGCCAGGCGGTGACCGTGCCGCCGGAGCCGTCCACCTCGACCTCGGCCAGGACGCCCAGGTCCGCCAGGGTCAGCATGGGCAGCTCCGGGTCCGGGACGGCCGAGGCGACCGCCCAGGCCAGGTCCCGGGTGGTGGGACCGGTCGTGCCGGTCGTGTCGGTCGTGCCGACGGCGCCGCCCGTACCCGTCACGCCCGTCGTGCCGGTCACCATGTCGCCCCCGGGTGGGCTCGGGCCACCACCTGGAGTTCGGCGAGCAGCGGGCCGAGCGCCTCGGTGTGCACGCCGTCGCGGCCGGCCCGGCCGAGGACGGTGGCCAGCGGCGGCACGTCCGGCACCGTCAGCCCGGCCTCGGCGAGGACGGCGGTGAGCGAGTCCAGCACCGGTTCGCGCAGGGTCGCCGGGTCGACGCCCGCCCGCAGCTCCACCGGGTGCGCTGTGAACAGTTCCTCCAGCAGCGGCCAGACGGCGTCCAGCCCGGCCTGCATCCGCTCGGCGGAGTACGGCGTGCCGTCGCCGAGGCGCAGCGTCCAGGCGGCGGCGTACTCCCGGTGGTACGCCAGCTCCTTGACGCCGCGGGCGGCCACCGCGGCCAGCACCGGGTCCGGGTGCGCGCTCAGCGCCTCGTACAGGGCGCCGCGCGCGGTGGAGAAGAGCAGCAGCCGGGCGATCGAGTACGCGAAGTCGCCGTTCGGCGTCTCGACCAGGCGCACGTTGCGGAACTCGTGCTCCTCGCGCCAGTACGCCAGGTCGTCCTCGCTGCGGCCGGTGCCGTCCGCCTGGCCGGCCCGGGTGAGCAGCAGGCGGGCCTGGCCGAGCAGGTCGAGGCCCAGGTTGGCGAGCGCGACCTCCTCCTCCAGCTCGGGCGCCCGGGTGCACCACTCGATCAGCCGCTGGGCGAGGACCAGCGCGTCGTCGCCCAGCATCTGGCAGTAGGCGGCAAGGTCAGCGCCGTCCAGGCCGGCCGGCAGGGCGGTGTCCACGCCGAGCAGGGGGTCGGCGAAGCCCGTCCCGTACGCCCAGCGGCCCTCGCCCTCGGGGCCGGGGGCGGCGTCGGCGAGGCTGAGGTAGACGTGGTCGTCATCGCCGGGGCCGGTACCGGTACCAGGGCCGAGGCCGGTGGTGGACGTGGTGTGGTCGTGCACGGTGGCTCCCCCGTCAGATGTGCGGGACATCCTCGGGGATGTCGTAGAAGGTCGGGTGGCGGTAGACCTTGTCGCCGCTGGGCTCGAAGAACGGGTCGCGCTCGTCGGGGGTGGAGGCGGTGATCGCGTCCGAGCGGACCACCCAGAGGCTCACGCCTTCGTTGCGGCGGGTGTACAGGTCGCGGGCGGCGAGCAGGGCCATCCGGTCGTCGGAGGCGTGCAGCGAGCCGACGTGGACGTGGTTCAGCCCGCGCCGGGGGCGCACGAACACCTCGTACAGCGGCCAGCCGGTCTTGGACCCGGCCGGGGTGGCGGTCTGGGGCTCGGTCACTTTGCGTTCTCCTGTTCCGTGGCGGGCTGCCGGGCGGACCGCTCCGCGGTGCGCTTGGCCGCGTAGGCGGCGGCCGCCTCGCGCACCCAGGCTCCGTCCTCGTGGGCGGCGCGGCGGCGGTCGATCCGCTGGGCGTTGCAGGGGCCCTGGCCGTGGATCACCCTGGTCAGCTCCGACCAGTCCGGTTCGCCGAAGTCCCAGCCGCCGCGTTCCTCGTTCCAGCGCAGTTCGGGGTCGGGGAGGGTGACGCCCAGGTGCTCGGCCTGCGGGACGGTCATGTCGACGAAGCGCTGACGCAGTTCGTCGTTGCTGTGCCGCTTGATCCGCCAGGCCATCGAGCGGGCGGTGTTCGGCGAGTCGGCGTCGGAGGGGCCGAACATCATCAGGGACGGCCACCACCAGCGGTCCACCGCGTCCTGGACCATCCGGCGCTGGGCGTCGGTGCCGCGCATCAGCGTCATCAGCAGCTCGTAGCCCTGGCGCTGGTGGAAGGACTCCTCCTTGCAGATCCGCACCATCGCCCGGGCGTACGGACCGTAGCTGCACCGGCAGAGCGGGACCTGGTTGCAGATCGCGGCGCCGTCCACCAGCCAGCCGATCACGCCGACGTCGGCGAAGGTGAGGGTCGGGTAGTTGAAGATCGAGGAGTACTTCTGGCGGCCGGAGATCAGCTTCTCGGTGAGCTCGGCGCGGTCGACGCCCAGGGTCTCGGCGGCGGCGTAGAGGTAGAGGCCGTGGCCGGCCTCGTCCTGGGCCTTGGCGAGCAGGATGGCCTTGCGGCGCAGGGACGGCGCCCGGGTCAGCCAGTTGCCCTCGGGCTGCATGCCGATGATCTCGGAGTGGGCGTGCTGGGCGATCTGGCGGATCAGGGTGGCCCGGTAGGCGTCGGGCATCCAGTCCCTGGGCTCGATCCGCTGCCCGGCGGCGACGACCGCCTCGAACCGGTCCTCCGGCGTCTGCGCGGGGACCGCCTCGGCCACCTCTGCTGTCACCACGGTCCCCTCTCGTGTCCTGCTCCGGCTGCTGCCGTGCTTGTCGGCGCTGCCCGGTCGGCCTCGGCCTGGGTCCGGCCCGGGCGCCGACCGACTGACCGTTCGGTCGGTACCATTCTGCGGGGCGGGGCGGAGGGATGGCAAGGCGCGGGACGGATAACGGATAACAGCTGACAGATTTCAGAATCTGTCAGCTGTTATCCGTTACCTGTTATCTGTTATCCGTTACCTGTGAGCCGCCATCGCCGGCTGTCGCCTGAGCGTTGCTCTCCGCCCGGTCGTCGGCCCCCAGCGGCTCACCGTTCATTCCCCTACGCCCTGTCTCACCCCTCCCCACGGTCACGCAGCCTCGGCAGGGGCACGGCGAGCAGCGCCGCCAGCAGGGCGACCCGGGGCGCGATCTGGTCCAGCCGGATGTACTCGTGGCGGGCGTGGGCCCCGGCGCCCACCGCGCCGAAGCCGTCCAGGGTCGGAAGCCCGCGCGAGCCCGGCAGGTTCGTGTCCCCCGCCCCGCCCGCCGGAGCGCCGTCCAACTGCTGCCCCAGTACCGCGGCGAGCGAACGCACGTGCCGCAGCAGCGGATTGCCGGTCCGCTCGGGCCAGGCCGGACGGCTGGACAGCACCTCCGTACGGACCCTGGCCCCCGGGCGGAGCGCGGTGAGCCGGGCCAGGTTGTCGAGCGTGCGGCGCTGCGCTTCGGCCGTGGCGAACCGAAGGCCCAGCTCGGCCTCGGCCCGACCGGCGACCACGTTGGCGCGCGAACCGCCCCTGATCCGACCGGCGTTGAGTTCGGTGCCGGGCTGACCGGCGAGGTCGCGCACGCGTACCAGCTGGTCCACCAGCTCGTCGACCGCGGACACCCCGTCGTGGGCGTCGTTGCCCGCGTGCGCCTCACGGCCGGTCACGGTGAGCCGCACCCGGGTGCTGCCGCGTCGCGCGGTCTTCAACCGCCCGTCGGGGTGCGGCGGTTCGAGCCCCAGCACCGCCGCGGCGCCCCGCAGGTGGCGCTCGACCAGGTTCCGCCCGTCCGGGCTGCCCACCTCCTCGTCGGAGACCACGACCAGTCGCACGGCCCGGTGCGGACGTTCGCCGAGGTCCGCGAGCAGCGCCAACGCGCCCTCCAGGACGGCGAGTCCGCCCTTCATGTCGACCACACCGGGACCGGTGAGCCGGCCTTCCTGTTCGGTCACCGGCCAGTCCGCGAGGGTGCCGACCGGCCAGACGGTGTCGTGGTGCCCGACGATCAGCAGGTGCGGCAGGGTCTCGTCCCGGCCCTCCCACTCCAGCACGAGATGGTCCCCGGCGGGCCCTGGTTCGCGCCGGGCGGTGGCGCCGGTGGCACAGTAGCCGTCGGCCAACTCCTCTGCCAGGGCGTTCAGTCTGGGCACGTCCCCACTCGGGGACTCGATCCTCGCCAGGTCGGCGCAGCGGCGCCGCACCGCGCCGGCGAGGGTCCGGGCACAGGCGCTGATCGCCTGCGGCACACCGGGCAGCGCCGTGGTGGTGGCGGGTCCGGCGGTGGCAGGTGGAGCCGGTGGTGTCGTGCTCTTCACCACGGCGGTCGCCGTCACCGCGGCCTTCGCCATCGCGCTCGTCGCGGCGACGGTCTTGGTGAGGGCGGACTTCGTGAGCGCGGATTGCGCGGCTGCGGCCTTCGCGACAACGGTCTTCGCCGCGACGGCCTTCACCGCACCGGCCGTTGCCCCACCGGCCGTTGCCGGGCCCGCCGGGGAAGCGGCAGCGGCAACGCCTGCCGGAGCCGCGGTGGCAGTCGCCGTGCCGGCGCCCACCGCAGCGGTTCCCGTGGCCGGGGCGACGGACGCGGTCGCGGTGATGGTCGCGGCGGCGGTGGCAGTGGCGGTTGCGGTTGCGGTGGCCCCGGCGGCAACCGCGTGGGCCTCGCTGTCGAGGGCGGCCGGGACAGTGGACGGGGCCGGGTCGGGTTCGGCGGCGGCGCCCGGTACGGCGGGCGACCCGACGACCTGGGGACTCAACGCTCGCCTCCGCGGCCGCCGCCGGTATTCAGCGGCCGAACCGGCCGGCCCGCCCCGCCCGGGCACCAGGCCCAGCCGAACCGCACCAGTCGTCCGGCACGATGGACGGCCCAGCCGGTCGGCCCGTGTGGCCCAACTACGGTGGGACGGCTGGGCGGCATGCTTGGCATCGGTGTCCTCCTCGCTCGATCCGGTGGCCCCGGTCCGCCCGGAGCCCCGTGGACGGCGGCCTCCTGACAGCGGCCGCAGTAGCCGGACCGCCGCAGGGAAGCCGAGATGTGAGCCTAGAAGAACCGTTCGGTTTCCTGCGAGGTGGCCCTGCTCCCAGCGTGCCGGTACCGGGCCCCGCTTCGGACGCCGCCCGTCCGCGACCGGCACGGGCGCTCAGCGCGCGGGCCTGGATCGGCGCGCGGGCGCGGTCGCCGGATCGCGCCCATCTCCACCATGGACCCGCCGCCCGAGTTCGGCAGCGCAAACGGCCAAGCCGCGTCATTTCCACGCCGGATGGGTGACAGCCGCTCAGCAGGCGATACGAACCGGGGGCACGCGGCGGCTCAGGGAAGTCCGGTTCGACGCCCACCCCGGTCCCGAGCCGACGTCCGGGGAACAACCGTGTGACCAGTGGACGGTACCGTGCCCCCTCGAACCCCGATGTGCCCCCGTCGAACCCCGGTGTGCCCTGCCGAGCCCCGGCGTGCCCCGGCTGCCGCCCGGGCGCGGCACGACGGCCGCGAGTGCGGCAGCCGGGGCGGTCCGGTGCCGAGGCCGAGGCCGGTGCCGAGGCCGAGTGCGGCCGGCACCGGCCGCCCGCCTCAGCCGGCGTCGCCCACCAGCCCCGCATCCCGTGCCAGCAGCGCCGCCTGGACCCGGTTGCCGACGCCGAGCCCGGTCAGGATGCGGCTGACGTGCGCCTTGACGGTGCTCTCGCGCATCCCGAGCACGCCCGCGATCTCGGCGTTGGAGAGCCCGTCGGCGAGTTCGCGCAGCACGTCGGTCTCACGCGGGGTGAGCCCGGCGACCCGATCGCGGGCGGCCAGTGACCGGGGCGCCCCGGCCCGGTGGTAGCGGTCGATCAGCCGGCGGGCGGCCGCCGGATGCAGCATCCCCTGCCCGCCGGCGACGACGTGGACGGCCCGGGCGATCTCCGCGGGCGGGGTGTCCTTCAGCAGGAAGCCGTCCGCCCCGGCCGCGAGCGCCTGGTACACGTACTCGTCCAGGTCGAAGGTGGTGAGGGCGATGACCCGCGGGCCGTCGGGGAGTTCGCGCAGCCGCCGGGTGGCGGCGATGCCGTCGAGCCGGGGCATCCGGATGTCCATCAGCGCGACGTCGATCCGCCGGCTGCCCGCGAGTTCGACGGCTTGCAGCCCGTCGGCGGCCTCGGCGACCACCGTGAGCTCAGGGTCCTGGGTCAGGAGATCGACCAGGCCGAGGCGGACGAGCGCGTCGTCGTCGACCACCATCGTCCGGATCATGCGGCGCCCCTTCGGTTTCTGCTTCGGCCGTTGCTCCGGCCGCCGTTCCGATTGTGCCGGTCACTCCGGTGCCTGCTCTTGCGGCCCCGCCGACTTCGGCTGTTCCGGCGGCTTCGGTGGCTTCGTCATCTGCACCCTTCGCGCTCCTTGTCCCCCTCCCCGTGACTGCCGCGCCCCCGGCATCGTCCTCTGCCCCGGCCGCAGTGGTATCGCTCGCCCCGGATGTGGGATCGGGCCATCGCCACGGGCGGGAGCCGGCTCGGGCACCGTCTGCGGTGGGCGGTCCGGCGCGGGCAACCGGGCGGAGAGCCGGAAGCCGCCGCTGCCGTCCGGGCCCGCGTCGAAGTGGCCGCCGAGGGCGCCGACCCGTTCGGCCAGCCCCACCAGCCCGTACCCGCCGCCGGAGCACTGCCCCTCCGGCAGTGCCTCGCCGGGGCCGTTGCGGACCTCCACCGTCGTCGCCGGTGCCCCGTAGCCGACCCGGACGGTGACGGACGCGGCATGGGCGTACTTACGGGCGTTGGTGAGCGCCTCCTGGACCAGCCGGTGCACGGCCAGGCGGTGGGTGGTCGGTACGGTCTCCGGGTCCCCGGAGAGGGCGAGTTCGACCTGCTGCCCGGCCTGCGTCGCCTCGTCCACGAGCTCGGTGAGGTCACGCAGGGCGGGGGCGGGAACGGGCGCGGCCCCTGCGGGCCCGGACGGCGGATCGGTCTCCACGGCCGGCCGGGCCGGTGACGAGTCGGCCCGCAGTGCGCCGAGGACGTCGCGCAGGTCGTCGAGCGAACGGGCGGCGGTGGTGCGCAGCAGTTCGAGGCGGTGGGCGAGCCGGTCCGGATCGGCGGCGACGGTACCGGCCCGGGCCTGGTCGCGCAGCACCCCGGCGTGCAGGACCAGGAGGCTGAGGCGGTGGGCCAGCACGTCGTGCATCTCCCGGGCGATCCGGGCGCGTTCGGCGGCCCGGGCCTGTTCGGCGCGCAGCTCGCGCTCGCGGCGCAGCGCGTCGACCTGCGCGTGCAGGGTGCGGATCAGCACCCTTCTGCCGTGCAGCCAGAGCCCGACCGCCAAAGTGGCAGCCTGGACCAGGAGTTGGGATCCGGTGGTGCCGGCCCACTCGACCAGCGAGTCCGCACCGGCAGCGCTGACCACCGCGATGACCGCGCCGCAGACCATCGCCGGGCCGGTCCGGCCGAGGTGGGCGAGGTGGAAGACGCTGAACAGGCCGGGGTAGGCCCGGTTGAACAGCCCGCCGGTGAGCACCGGCAGCACGGCCGCGGCCACCGGGTAGCGGCGGGCGAAGAGCAGCGAGAGCGAGGCGAGCACGACGAGGACCGTGCGCGGTAGGCGCAGCGGCCCGTCGGAGTGCAGCCACTGGAAGAGGCCTTCCTCGGCGGCGAGGGCGAGCACGCCGAGCAGCAGCAGCGTCTCGGTCCACGGGCGGCGGTCCGGGCCGTACCAGCCGAGCAGGCTCCTGCGCATGACGTTCCTCCTCTTCCTCGCTCCGAGGGCCTTCCGCACTCGCGCCGCGTGTTGCGCCGCGTGTCGCCTGTTCGCCGTTGCCTGTTGCTCCCGCTCCTCGCCCCTTCGGGCTCCTCGTTCCTCGCCCTCGTGCACTGCTCCTTGTCCGTTGTCCGTGGCCCGTTGTCCGGCTTCCGAGGCTTGATGCTAGGGGTGCCCGGCCTCGGAGCGCCCCTGCCTTTCGGGCTACCGCACCCTCGACTTTCGTCGGGGGTGCGCGCCACTGACCGGCCGATTCGCGGTGGCTCGGCGCTGCCTAGCGTCGACGGCATGACCAACGAACGCCTTCACCACCGCCCCGATTGCCTTGCCGTCCAGCGGAGTTCACCCGCCGGTGGCGACCACCTGCTGTTCCTCGCCGAGGCCCTGCGCACCTTTCACGACACCGGCGCGCTGGCCCCGAGCGGCCCGGAGCTGGTGAACGCGCTGGCAGTGCCCGTCACCAGCCGCCCGAACCGTCCGATCTCGGTGCTGGAGGTCGGCGCCGGCACCGGCGTGGTGACCCGTCGGCTGGCCCAAGTCCTGCGCCCGGGCGACCGGTTGCACGTCGTCGAGGCGAACCAGCGGTTCGCCGACTGCCTGCGGGAGGATCCGGTGCTGGCCGCGCGACACCCGGGGGTCGAGCTGCGGCTGTCGGCCTGCCGGGTCGAGGAGCTGCCGGAGGACGGTGCCCAGCGGTACGACGTGATCGTGTCCGGGCTGCCGTTCACCAACTTCGAGCCCGCACAGGTCCGCGATCTCCTCGACCTCTACCTGCGGCTGCTGGCACCCGGCGGAGAGCTGACGTACTTCGGGTACCTCGGCACGACGGCGGCGCGCATCCTCACCGCGGGCCCCCGACGGGGCGCCCGTCACCGCGCGGTGGTGCGACTGCTGCGCCGGTTCGAGGCGGCGTACGGTCTGGGCGAGCGCACGGTGTGGCGCAATGTGCCGCCCGCCCGCGCCCACCTGCTGCGGGCCCCGGGCGGGCGCGAGACCTGGGCGCCGACCGGGAGCGTCACCGCCGCACCGACGGGCGCCGCGCGCGAGGCGGACGAGCCGACGGGTGAGGGTCCGGAGCAGCCGACGGGCGGATCGGCAGGCGAGTCGACGAACGGGTCGGCCCCGGTCGCTCGATGATGGACCGGGGCCGGAACCGGCTCCGATTCTCCGACGGCGAGGAGCCGCACATGACCCTCTCGGTACGTGACGTGGAAGCCCGGAACCGTTTCGAGGCCTGGGAGGACGACAAGTCGGCCGGCTTCGCCGAGTACCTGCGCAGCGAGCAGCTGGTGGTCTACCCGCACACCGTGGTCGACCCCGCATTCGAGGGCCGGGGCATCGGCAGCGCCCTGGCCCGAGCCGCCTTGGACGACGCCCGCGCCCGTGGCCTGGCCGTGCTGGCCACGTGCCCCTTCATCAAGGGCTGGATGCTCCGCCACCCCGAGTACGCCGATCTCGCGTACGAGAACCGCAGCCGGGTCGCCGACTGACCGCCGCTGAGCGTAATCCGGAGAGCTGTCACCTGTCGAACAGATGACAATCGACAGATTTCAACTTTCAGATAACAGACGACAGCGAACAGATTTTGAATTCTGTTCGCTGTCGTGCCATAGTGGCACACCCACTCCGACCGAGCGACCCCAAGGACGGACCACGTGACCACGGACACCGCACTCACCGCCGACCAGATCCTGATCGCGGCGGAGGACGTCCTGCGGCGGTTCGGCCCGGCCAAGGCCTCCGTCGTGGACGTCGCCCGCGTCCTCGGCGTCAGCCACAGCAGCGTCTACCGCCACTTCCCCAGCAAGACCGCGCTGCGCGAGGCGGTCACCCGGCGCTGGCTCGACCAGGCGCACTACGAGCTGGAGACCATCTCCACCGGCGCCGGCTCCGCCTCCGAGCGACTGCACCTCCTGCTGACGGCCCTGTTCGCGGCCAAGCGGAAGAAGGCGCTGGACGACCCGGAGCTGTTCGCCACCTACAGGGTGCTGGTCGAGGAGAACAGCACCCTGGTGGCCGCCCACATCGACACGCTGGTCGACCAGGTCTCCAACATCGTCGCGGACGGCATGGAGAGCAAGGAGTTCAAGCTCGCCCACATCCGGAACACCGCCCGCGCCGTCCTCGACGCCACCTGCCCCTTCCACGACCCGGTCTACGCCTCCACCTGGCCCGACCCCGCGACCCACGACCGCTTCGAGGTCGTCTGGAAGCTCATCCTCGGCGGCCTGCAGGCCAAGTGACGCGCATGAAGTGACGGGGTGCCCCGGTACGGGGACGGGGGGTGCCCCCAGGTACGGGGATGGGCGCGGTGACCGCCCGCCCCCGTGGCGCGGCGCCGGCCGGCGGAGGGAAAACCGCTCGCCGGCGCCG
>NZ_JBVITE010000010.1:0-116207 GCF_055575155.1 Kitasatospora sp. NPDC034533 | reverse complement strand
GGGTGGTGCTCCCCCCCCCCCCCCCCCCCCCCCCTTCCCCCCCTACCACCCCCCCCCCCCCCCCCCCCCCCCCCCCCCCCCCCCCCGCCCGGCAGACTGCCGCGCACAGTCGATCTCACCCGGAGGATGACATGCATGCGGCCGGTCCCGTCCTGGACAGCCTGGAGGGGCTCGCTCTGGGCGACGCCTTCGGCGACCGCTGGTTCTCGGTCCCGCTCGACGAGGCACCCACGGCGCTGGCCTCCCGCCTGGCCCGGCCCGCGCCCTGGCGATGGACCGACGACACCGCCATGGCGCTCGTGCTGGTCCGCCACTTGCTCGACTTCGGCGAGGTCCGACCGGACGCGCTCGCCCGGCAGTTCGCCGACGAGTATGCCCGTGAGCACCAGCGCAAGTACGGCCCGTCGATGCGCCGGGTACTGCCCGCAATCGGCGCCGACGGGGACTGGCGCGCCATCACCGCGAGTCAGTTCGAGGGCCAGGGCTCGCACGGGAACGGCGCCGCCATGCGGGTCGCTCCGCTGGGGGCCTGGTTCGCCGATGACCTCGACGCGGTGGCCCGGCAGGCCGAACTCCAGGCACGCGTCACGCACTTCCATCCGGAGGCGGTGGCCGGCGCGGTGGCGGTCGCGCTCGCGGCGGCGCTGGCCGCCCGAAGCCGGGGCGGGAACCCGCCCGGACGGCCCGAGTTGCTGGCCGAGGTCGCCGACCGGCTGCCGGACGGCGAGGTTCGCTCCGGGCTGCGGATCGCCTGCCGGTTTCCCGAGCACACCAGCGTCCGCCATGCCGCCGACGTGCTCGGCTCCGGGGCGATGATCTCCGCCCAGGACACCGTGCCGTTCGCCCTCTGGTCCGCCGCCGGTCACCTGGACTCGCTCCCGGAGGCCATCTGGCACACCCTGGAAGGCTGGGGCGACAGGGACACCACCTGCGCCATCGCCGCCGGTGTGGTCGCCGCCCGGACCGGGCTCGCAGGCGTCCCGGCCGGTTGGCTCGCCGCGCGCGAGCGGCTGCCGGACTGGGTCGGCGGGATGGTCCATGCCCGCTTCCGCCGGCTGACGGCCTGACGGCCTGACGGCCTGGGACGCCCGGCGATCGGCGCCACCGCCGCCCGATACCCGATCGGCTCGATCGGCTCGATCAGCGCCGGGCGACGAAGCGGAGCACGCGGTAGGCGAACAGCAGGACCACCGCACCGCCGATCGCCGACACCCAGGTCGTCACGTCGAGGAGACGCGGCCGGACCGCCCCGTGCATCCAGTGCGAGACGATCCAGGTGCCGACGTAGGAGCCGGTGATGCCGATCAGGGTGCTCCCGATCGGACCGCGCTCACCCCGCCCCGGCATCGCCATCCTGGCCAGCGTCCCCGCCACCAGGCCCAGCACGATCCACTCCATCCAGCTCATCCGCCGCCCCTCGCGTCATCGGTGTGACGAACCCGGTCGGCACCGAGGGCCGACCGGAAGGATGCCCCAAGGCCCCGGTCGTCTCCGGTGACCGCGAGGACAGGCTGGAACCAGCCGTCCGGCGTCCGCCGCTCCCGGCGGCGGACGCCTCCACCGAACTCCTCCGCCCATACTCCCGATCGTCGGGAGTGCGGGCAACCCACCTCTCAGCTGCGCGAGTTGCCGAACAGCAGCCGGTAGACGATCAGCAGCACCAGGGAGCCGCCGATCGCGGACACCCAGGTCGCCGCGTCGAAGAAGTGCGCGGTGACCGAGCGGTGCATGAAGTGCGACGCGATCCAGCCGCCGACGAAGGACCCGGCGATGCCGATCAGAGTGGTCACGATCAGGCCGCCCGGGTCCTTCCCCGGCAGGAGCAGCTTGGCCAGCCCGCCTGCCAGCAGGCCCAGCACGATCCACGCGACGATGCCCATCCGCCATCCTTCCGTTCGAGGCGCGACGGGCCCCGTCCCGTCCGCTCTGCCCGCAAGGACGACCACCGCCGGCCGCCCGGTTCCGTCGCCGCCCGCCCGACGGCGTTCGAATCCTGCCGAGGCACGCGTGGCGGACGTGGCACACGGGACGGACGTGGCACGCGGGGCAACCGCGACGGCCGGGACGCCCCGGGTGCGGCGCCCTTCCCGGGAACCGTCCGCGCCGAAATACTGCGGCCATGCGCATCCTGATCGCCACCGCCGGTTCCCGGGGCGACGTGGCGCCCCTCACCGGGCTCGGCGTCCGCCTGCGGGCGGCCGGACATCGGGTGGCCCTCGCCACCCACGGCGTCTTCGCCGAGTCGGTCCGGGCCGCGGGGCTGGAGTTCCGTCCGCTGCCGGTCGACCCTCGCGCCGAACTCGCCTCGGCCGAAGGCCAACGCCTGCTACGGGCGGGCAACGGACCGCGCGGCCTTCTGCAACTCCTCATCCTGGCCCGGAGGTTCATGCCCGCGCTCGGCGAGGGCATCGCCGACGCCACGGCGCTCGGCGCCGACCTGCTGCTGACCAGCAACAGCACGGCCCCGCTCGGCCAGGTCGTCGCCGAGGCGGCCGGCATCCCCAGCATCGGGGTGTTCCTCCAACCCCTGGCGCCCACCCGGGAGTTCCCTCCCGCCGTCACCGGCATCCGCTCGTTCGGCGCGGTAGGCAACCTGCTGGCGGGGCACGCCACCCAGGCCTCGACCGACCGGCTGTTCGCCCCGGCCGTCCGGGGGCTGCGCCGCCGGCTCGGCCTGCCGCCGGCCGGCGTTGCCCGCCGTCGCCGCGACCACCCCGTCCTGCACGGCTTCTCGCCGCTGGTGGTGCCGCGCCCCGCCGACTGGCACCCCCGGCTGGAGGTGGCGGGCTACTGGTGGCCGCCGGCACAGCCCGGCTGGCAACCCCCGGCCCGGCTGCTCGACTTCCTCGCCGCCGGGCCACCGCCGGTCTTCGTCGGCTTCGGCAGCCTGGTCGTCCCCGACCCGGAGCGGCTCACCGCGACCGTCCTCACGGCGGCCCGCACCGCCGGGGTGCGGCTCCTCCTCCAGGCGGGCTGGAGCGAACTGGCCGCCGAGGACTCGGACACCGTCCTGACGATCGGCGACGCCCCGCACGAGTGGCTCTTTCCCCGTACGGCCGTCGTCGTCCACCACGCGGGTGCCGGCACCACGGCCGCCGCCCTCCGCTCCGGGACTCCTTCCGTCCCGGTGCCGGCCCAGCTCGACGCACCGTTCTGGGCCGCCCGGCTGGCCAGCCTCGGGGTCTCCCCCGGACCCGTCCCGCTGCGTTCCCTCACCGCCACCCGCCTCGCCGCCGCCCTCCGCCAGGCCCTCGACGACCCGGGCTACCGCACCCGCGCACACGCCGTCGCCGCCGCGCTGGCCGCCGAGGACGGCACGACCAAGGTCCTCGCCGCTATCGGGCGGATGGCGCCGAACGGCTGACGACGGGCAGATGACAGACGACGGCGAACAGATGACAGAAAACAGGTGACAGATAACAGATTTCGAAATCTGTCATCTGTCACCTGTTCGCCGCCCGAAGGCCCCCGCCCGTCAGCGCGTCCCCTCCCCCGCCGCACCCCCTCCCGAGAACCCCGGTCAGCCCCAGGTACACCACCGCCGCCGACACCAGCCCGACCGCCCAGCCGTAGTCGGCGAGCGGCCTGAGGAGGGGGATCAGGCCATCCACCGGGAACGGGCCCTGCCGCGCCCCGCCCGCGTCGACGGTCGAGTACGAGCCGCCGACGGCGAGCACGCCGCCCGCCACCAGCGCCACGACAGCCCGCCAGTTCCACCCGGCCGTGTACCAGTAGGCCCCGCCGGGCCGGTACAGCTCGGCGAGCCGGAGGCGGGTGCGCCGGAGCACCCAGTAGTCCGCGATCAGCACCCCGCCCACCGTGCCGAGCAGCCCGCCGACCACGCCCAACCAGGTGAAGATGTACACGTGCGGGTCGGAGATCAACCGCCACGGGAAGATCGCGATCCCGACCACCCCGGTGACCAGCGCGCCGGCGCGGAAGGTGACCAGACGGGGCAGCAGGTTGGCGAGGTCATAGGCCGGTGAGACGACGTTGGCCGCGATGTTGACCGACAGCGTCGCGACCAGCACGGTCAGCAGCGCGAACAGGATGCCGACCGGGTTCTCCATCTTGGCGGCCAACTGGATCGGATCCCACACCGGCACCCCGTAGACCGCTTCGGAGCCGGAGGTGACCAGCACCGACAGGAGCGCGAAGAGCGTCATCGTCGTCGGCAGGCCCAGCGCCTGCCCGCGGATCTGGGCACGCTGGCTACCGCCGAAGCGGGTGAAGTCGGGAATGTTCAGCGAGAGGGTGGACCAGAATCCGATCATGCCCATCAGCGCCGGGAAGAAGACCTTCCAGAAGCCGCTCCCCCACCCCAGCTTGGACGGCTGGTCGAGCAGCGGCCCGAACCCGCCCGCCTTGACGGTGATCCACACCAGCAGCGCGAGCGCACCGGCGATGACGAACGGCGCCGCCCAGTTCTCGAACCGTCGCAGCGCTTCCATCCCCCGCGCGATGACGGCCATCTCGATCAGCCAGAACAGCAGGAACGACAGCCACTGGGTCCACGGGTGGCCGCCGAACTCGCCTGCCGCGCGCCAGGATTCGCCCATCAGCTTGCCCGCCAGCAGGAAGATGCCCTCGCCGCCGATCCAGGTCTGGATGCCGAACCAGGCGCAGGCCACCGCCGCCCGCAACAGGGCGGGCAGGTTGGCGCCGCGCAGCCCGAAGGAGGCGCGGGCGAAGACCGGGAACGGGATGCCGTACTTGGTACCGGCGTGCCCGGTGAGCAGCATCGGCACCAGCACGATCAGGTTGGCGAGCGCGATGGTCAGCACCGCCTGCTTCCAGTCCATGCCGAGCGCGACCAGGCCCGAAGCCAGGGTCCAGGACGGGATGTTGTGGGCCATGCCGACCCAGAGTGCGAGGAAGTTGTACGTGGTCCAGGTGCGCCGCGCCAGGGGAACCGGCCGCAGGTCGTCGCTGGTGAAGCCGCTGGCCGGCAACCCCCCGGCGGCCCGGTCGAGTTCGACCCGGCCGTCGGGGCGCTGCGACTGTCTGCCGCCGTTGGTCTCGGTGTCGGGCATGGGCAACTCCCGTCCGCCGCGGGCGGGGCCACGGCTGGGCTCAGATGGGGGCCACGGGTGGGTTCACGGAGAGACTCACGGGCAGTTCACGATCGGCTGATTCCACACGGTGGTGCGCGGTGGGTGGTGCACGCTCTGCTCACAGGCCCGCTGCCGCGCCGGACAGCGGACCGGCCCCGGCCAGACAGCGGCCGGATGACGGTCCCGAACAGGCCGGGTCTCACATCCGGTGCCACAACCGGGGCGTCACAGCAGCGGGATGACGTCCGTCCCGTACGCGTCGACGGTGCTCTCGATGGCGTCGTGCATGGCGTAGACGGCGAACTGGTCGACGCCGAGCGAGCGGAGCTCCGCCAGCCGGGCCCGGTGCATCTCGGCCGGGCCGATCAGGCAGAAGCGGTCCACGATCCCGTCCGGGACGAAGGCGGTGTCGGGGTTCCCGGCCCGGCCGTGGTGGCTGTAGTCGTAGCCTTGGCGGCCCTTGATGTAGTCGGTGAGCGCCTCCGGTACCAGGTCGGAGTGCTCGCCGTAGTGGCCGACCAGGTCGGCCACGTGGTTGCCGACCATGCCGCCGAACCAGCGGCACTGCTCCCGGGCGTGGGCGAGCGCCTCGGGCGAGTCGTCGGCGGTGACGTAGGCGGGGGCGGCGACGCAGACGGTGACCGAGTCCGGGTCCCGGCCGGCCTCGACGGCGGCGTTGCGCACCGCTTTGACCATGAACTCGGTGAGGTAGGGGTCGGCCAACTGTAGGATGAAGCCATCTGCTTGACGTCCAGTCAGATTGAGCGCCTTCGGCCCGTATGCGCCCATCCAGATCGGCAGGGACGCGCCGGGCCGCACCCACGGCAGGCGCATCTCGGTGCCGTCCACCTCAGCGGTGCGGCCCTCGGCCAACTCCTTGATGGCATGCATGGCTTGGGAGAGCCGGGCGAGGGTGGCGGGGTGCCGGCCGGCGACCCGCATGGCGGAGTCGCCGCGGCCGATGCCGCAGACGGTCCGGTTGCCGTACATGTCGTTGAGCGTGGCGAACGTGGAGGCGGTCACCTCCCAGGTGCGGGTGGAGGGGTTGGTGACCATCGGGCCGACGGTCAGCCGCTCGGTCTCGGCGAGGATCCGGCTGTGGATGACGAAGGGCTCCTGCCACAGCACACAGGAGTCGAAGGTCCAGCCGTGGCTGAACCCGGCCCGCTCGGCGCGGATCATCCGGTCGATGAGCAGTCGGGCGGGCGGGTCGGTCTGCAGGACGAGTCCGATGTCCATGAGGGGCTCCAGGCAGGGGGATCGGGCCGACGGATCGCGGAGGGGCGGGGGGGCTCAGACCAGGTACTGGCAGGTATCCCGGCGCAGGAAGGTGCCGTGGCCGGCCCGCCCCAGCCAGTCGCCGTCGTCCAGCACGACGGTGCCGCGCGACATCACCGTCCGTGCCCGGCCGGTGAGTCGGCGGCCCTCGTAGGCCGAGTAGTCCACGTTCATGTGGTGGGTCGCGGCGGAGACGGTCTGCACCGCGGTGGGGTCGTAGACCACCAGGTCGGCATCGGCGCCCGGGGCGATGGTCCCCTTGCGCGGGTGCAGGCCGAACATCCGGGCCGGGGTGGTGCAGGCGATCTCGATCCAGCGGCGCCGGCTGATGTGCCCGTCCACGACGGCCTGGTGAAGCAGGTCCATCCGGTTCTCGACGCCCGGCAGGCCGTTGGGGATCTTCGAGAAGTCGCCCCGGCCCAGTTCCTTCTGACCGGCGAAGCAGAACGGGCAGTGGTCGGTGGAGACCACCTGGAGGTCGTTGGTGCGCAGCCCGCGCCAGAGCGCCTCCTGGTGCTCGCGCGGCCGCAGCGGCGTGCTGCACACGTACTTGGCGCCCTCGAAGCCGTCGGCGCCCTCCTCGGCGAGGTTGTCGGTGGAGAGGAAGAGGTACTGGGGGCAGGTCTCGCCGAAGACGTTGAGGCCGTCGTCCCGCGCCCGGGTGAGTTCGGCGAGCGCGGCGGCGGCCGAGACGTGCACCACGTAGAGCGGGCTGCCGGCCACCTGGGCCAGCTTGATCGCCCGGTGGGTGGCCTCGGCCTCCAGCAGTTCGCGGCGCACCTCGCCGTGGTGGCGGGGGGCGGTCTTCCCGGCGGCGAGCGCCTGTTCGACCAGGACGTCGATGGCGATGCCGTTCTCCGCGTGCATCATGATCAGCCCGCCGTTGACGGCGCCGCGCTGCATGGCGCGCAGGATGCGGCCGTCGTCGCTGTAGAAGACGCCGGGGTAGGCCATGAACAGCTTGAAGGAGGTGGACTCCCCGGAGTCCACGAGGGCGTCCATCTCCTTCAGCACGGCGTCGTTGACGTCGGAGACGATGGTGTGGAACGCGTAGTCGACGGCGCAGTTGCCCTCGGCCTTGGCGTGCCAGGCGTCCAGGCCCTCGCGCAGCGAACCGCCGATCGGCTGGACGGCGAAGTCCACGATGGTGGTGGTACCGCCCCAGGCGGCCGCGCGGGTGCCGGTCTCGAAGGTGTCGGAGGCCGAGGTGCCGCCGAACGGCAGCTCCATGTGGGTGTGGGCGTCGACGCCGCCCGGGATGACGTAGTGGCCGGTGGCGTCGATGACGGCGTCGGCGGTCCAGGCCTCGGCGGCGGAGCTGCCCGTGGCGGCGAGGGCGGCGACGCGCTCGCCCTCGATCAGGACGTCGGCGTGGAGTTCCTCGGTGGCCGTGATGACGAGGCCGCCGCGGACGACGGTGCGCCGGTGCGGGTCGCGGGTGGTCATCGCGCCTCCCCTCACGCCTCGGCGAGCGGTCCGTAGGCGTCGGGCCGGCGGTCCCGGTAGAACGCCCACTGCCGGCGGACCTGTTCGATCAACCCGAGGTCGAGGTCGCGGACGACGAGTTCCTCCTCCTTGTCGGAGGCGACGTCGCCGACGAACTGTCCGCGCGGGTCCACGAAGTAGGAGGTGCCGTAGAAGTCGTTGTCGCCGTACTCCTCGGTGCCGACGCGGTTGATCGCGGCGACGAAGTACTCGTTGGCGACGGCCGCGGCGGGCTGTTCGAGCTGCCAGAGGTAGCCGGACAGGCCGCGGCTGGTGGCGGAGGGGTTGTAGACGATCTGCGCGCCGGCCAGGCCCAGCGCGCGCCAGCCCTCGGGGAAGTGGCGGTCGTAGCAGATGTACACGCCGACCTTGCCGACGGCGGTGTCGAACACCGGCCAGCCGAGGTTGCCGGGCTTGAAGTAGTACTTCTCCCAGAAGCCCTTGACCTGCGGGATGTGGTGCTTGCGGTACTTGCCGAGGTAGCCGCCGTCCGCGTCGATCACGGCGGCGGTGTTGTAGTAGACGCCGGTCTGCTCCTCCTCGTAGACCGGGACGACCATCACCATCCCCAGTTCGCGGGCGAGGTCCCGCATCCGGCTCACGGTCGGGCCGTCCGGGACGGCCTCGGCCCAGCGGTAGTGCTCGGCCTCCTGCACCTGACAGAAGTACGGGGAGTTGAAGACCTCCTGGAAGCCGATGATCCGCGCGCCCTGGGCGGCGGCCTCACGGGCGTAGCGCTCGTGGAGGGCGATCATGCTCTCCTGGTCACCGGTCCAGCGGGTCTGGACGAGCGCGGCACGGACGATC
Organism: Kitasatospora sp. NPDC034533; assembly: GCF_055575155.1. Classification (NCBI taxonomy): domain Bacteria; kingdom Bacillati; phylum Actinomycetota; class Actinomycetes; order Kitasatosporales; family Streptomycetaceae; genus Kitasatospora; species Kitasatospora sp. NPDC034533. Next base: position 107,583 of record NZ_JBVITE010000010.1, on the reverse strand, counting down.
TGCGACATGGGTACCTCCGCAACTCCGCGGTCCGGCCGTGCGGTCGGCCCGCGGTCGAGGGTTGACGGGGCGGGTCTCACCGGCGGGTCCCACGCGGGGAACCACAGGATCTACGTGCGTAGAAAGCGATCCCTAGACCGTAGGCCCGGCCTCGGTGGCCTGACAATACGTTGGTGCGAACGCGTCCGGGGCGATCTCGTCGCGCGGACACGCGGGCGGTCGCGGGTGCGATGAAAGGCTGATCTACCCCGCGAGTCCCCTTCTTACTCGTTCGAGTGAAAACGGGCAGTCTCGATGGCGGCGGCGGAACGGGCCGCCCGGGCCGTCGGCCACCGCCGCCCCGGTTTGACTTCGCCAGGTTCGCTCGGGAAAGATCCGGCGCATGGAATCCGGCACCGTTCTGGTCTGCCGCCTGCACGTCGATCTGCGACGCCAGGCGAGTTCCATCTGTGCCTGTTGATCTTGCCCTTCCCCGCCGGTCCCGCCCTGTGACGTCTGCCAGGGCCCGCGCCGCGCACCCGCACCCACAGTCCTGACTCCCGCCCCGTCCCGGCGCACCCGTGCGTGCCTGGCCGTTCCACCGGCCCGCGCCCGCCCACCGCCGTCGGACGCCGGGCACCTTCCCCGACGTTCCCGCCGCACCCGAGGACGCCCTCATGAGCCTGAGCCCGAGTCCGAGCATCAGCCCCGCCGCCCGGCCGACCCCCGGCCCCGACACCACGCCGGGCAGCACGCCGGGCACCACCGCCTTCGCCACGGCCGACGCCACGAACGGCGTCACGACCGATGCCGGGGACGGCGTCACGGCCGCCGCCACCACCGACCCCACGAAGGACCCTGCGAAGCACCCCACGGACGGCGTCCCGAACGGCGTCCCGTCCGGCGCCGCGCCCGGGAGCCCGACGGGCACCCCCGAACCACCACCCACGCCGTCCACCGGGGACGCCGGCGAAGCCGGGGACACCGGGGAAACCGGCGAAACCGGGCACGCCGGAAGTGGCCCCGGGGACACCCGCGCACCGCTCACCCCCAGCACCCTGCGGACCATCGTCCGCGAGCTGGCCGAGCGGCCCGAGGAGTGGATCCACCACGTCCGCCTCTCCACCGACGAGCGCTGGTACCGGCGCCTGGCCGCCGACGAGGACCACGAGGTGTGGCTGATCAGCTGGCTGCCCGGCCAGTCCACCGGTTTCCACGACCACGGCGGCTCGCGCGGCGCCTTCACCGTCGCCCTCGGCGAACTGGAGGAGCTGTCCCTCGGCGGCCCCGAGCAGGGCCTGCTGATCCGCCGGATCCCGGCCGGCACCGCCCGGGCCTTCGGCCCCGAGTACGTGCACGACGTGCGCAACACCGCCGTCGGCCCCGCCGTCACGCTCCACGCCTACTCACCGCCGCTGAGCTCGATGGCGCACTACGACCTGCGAGCCGGAGGGCTCGTCCGCACCTCGGAGGAAGGACCGGAACAGTGGTGACCACGATCGACGACCTGGTGGAGCGGGCCCGGGAGGGCGTCCACCGGCCGCGCGCCCGCGAGGCCTACCAGGCGCAGCTGGACGGCGCGCTGCTGGTGGACATCCGTCCGGCGGCGCAGCGGGCGGCCGAAGGGGAGATCCCCGGCTCGCTGATCATCGAACGCAACGTGCTGGAGTGGCGGCTCGATCCGACGGGCAGTCATCGGATCCCCGAGGCCTCGGGCTACGACATCGAGGTGATCGTGGTGTGCTCCGAGGGCTACGCCTCCAGCCTGGCCGCGGCCTCGCTGCGCGAGCTGGGGCTGCACCGGGCGACCGACCTGGACGGCGGCTTCGTCGGCTGGGCGGCCGCCGGCCTGCCGACCCGTCAGAGCGGCTGAGCGCCACCTGACGAAGTCCGCCCCGGACGTGCGCGCCGGACGGTAAATCAGAGACAGAGGATGATGTAGGTCATAGTCTGATCAGAGTTTCCGCCGGTCCGAAGCCGGGCAGCCACGCGGGCGGAAGAACGCCCGGACGATCGGGTCCGACCAGCACCACGACTACCCGCACCGGCGGTTCGTCGCCAGACCGCCGAGAACCGAACGACGACCGACCCAGGCGCCGCCTCCCCGGGGCGCCCTGACGAGGAAACTCCCTGTGATCAGATTCGACGGCGCCGGAAAGCGCCACCCCGACGGAACCATCGCCGTCGAGGGCCTGGACCTGGAGGTCCCGACCGGACGGATAACCGTCCTGGTCGGGCCGTCAGGCTGTGGGAAGACCACCCTGCTGCGCATGGTCAACCGGATGGTCGAGCCCACCTCGGGCCGGGTGCTGCTGGACGACGCGGACGTCGCGGAGCTGGAACCCGCCAAACTCCGCCGCGGCATCGGATACGTGATCCAGCAGGCAGGGCTCTTCCCGCACCGCAAGGTGATCGACAACATCGCCACCGTCCCCTACCTGCTCGGCTGGGACCGCAGGAAGGCCCGAGCCCGCGCCTCCGAACTGCTCGAACTGGTCGGGCTCGCACCGGAGACCGCCAAGCGGTACCCGTTCCAGCTGTCCGGCGGCCAGCAGCAGCGGGTCGGCGTGGCGCGCGCGCTCGCCGCCGATCCGCCGGTGCTGCTGATGGACGAACCGTTCAGCGCGGTCGACCCGGTGGTGCGGGCCGGGCTCCAGGAGGAGCTGCTGCGGCTCCAGTCCGAGCTGCACAAGACGGTGCTGTTCGTCACCCACGACATCGAGGAGGCCGTCCGGCTCGGCGACCAGGTGGTGGTGCTGCGCGAACACGGCCGGATCGCCCAGCTGGCCGATCCGCACACGCTGCTCACCACCCCCGCCGACGAGGGCGTCGCCGCCTTCCTCGGCCGTGACCGGGGCCTGCGCGGCCTCGGCCTGCGCCCGGCCACCGCCGTCGGACTCCGCCCGGTGTCCGGCGGACTCCGCTACGGCGGCTGGGAGTTGGCCCTGGACGACGAGCGCCGACCGATCGGCTGGATCGACCGCGACGCCGTCACCGCCGAGCTGCACCCGGCGGCGGGCTTCCACCCGGAGACCGACACGCTGCGCACCGCGCTGGACGCGGCGGTCCTCTCCCCCGCCGGCGTCGCGGTGGCGCTGGACGCCGACGGCCGGGCCACCGGCACCGCGAGCCGCGAGGCCGTCCTCGCCGCGCTCCGGCCCGACGCCTCCGGTTCAGCGAGCGCCTCCGGCTCACCGAGCACCTCCAGTTCAGCGAGCGCCTCCGGTTCAGCGAATGCCTCCGGTTCACCCGGCGCCGACGGTGCCGTCGGCATGGTCAAGCCCGATGCCGCGTCCGCCCCCGAGGCGCGGGAGCGGACGGACGGAGCCGACGGTGGACGATGAACCGATCGTCCGCTGGTACTGGATCGGCGAGCACATCGGCTACCTCGGCGACCTGCTCGCCGACCACGCCGTGATTGCCCTCCTCCCCGTCCTCATCGGCCTGCTGCTGGCCGTCCCGCTCGGCCTGGCCTGTGCCCGTTTCCCCCGGCTCTACCAGCCGCTGTCCGCGGTGTTCAACATCGTCTACGCGCTGCCCTCGCTGGCGGTGTTCGTGGTGCTGATCCCGTACACCGGCCTCGCCACCCAGGCGACCGTGATGATCCCGCTCACCTTCTACGCCCTGGCCGTGCTGCTGCCGACCACCGTGGACGGGCTGCGCGCCGTCCCGGACGCCGTCCGGCAGGCCGCCACCGCGATGGGGTACGGACCGTGGCACCGGCTGACCTCGGTCGAGCTGCCCGCCGCCGTGCCGTACCTGATCGCCGGTCTGCGCGTGGCGGCGGTGTCCAGCATCTCGCTGGCGAGCGTCGGCGCGCTGGTCGGGCGCGGCGGGCTCGGCTACCTGTTCATCGACGGCTTCCAGCGCACCTTCCCGACCCCGATCGTGGCCGGAATCGTGCTGATCGCCGTCCTGGCGCTGGCCGTCGACCTGCTGCTGGTGGCCGCCCGGCGGCTGCTCGCGCCCTGGGCCGTCCGGGAGAAGGGAGCGGGCTCGTGAACTGGCTGAACTGGCTGAGCGACTTCTTCACCGCCCCGGAACGCCTGAGCGGGCCGGACTCGATCGTCCACCGGATCTCCGAGCACCTGCTGTTCTCCGGCGAGGCCCTGCTCTTCGCGGCGCTGATCGCCGTCCCGCTCGGGCTGCTGATCGGCTACACCGGGCGCGGCGTCACCGTGGTGACCGCGTTCGCCGGCGCCGCCCGCGCCCTGCCCACGCTCGGTCTGGTGACGCTGGCGGTGCTGCTCGCCGGGGTCGGCGACACGGCCGTCCTGATCCCGCTGGTCGCGCTCGCCGCGCCGCCCCTGCTGGTGGCTGCCGTCGAGGGGGTGCGCGGTACCGACCCCGACGTCCGGGACGCCGCGCGCGGCATCGGGCTGACCCACCCGCAGGTGCTGTGGCAGGTCTGCCTGCCCTCGGCCGCGCCGACCCTGCTGGCGGGCTTCCGCACCGCGACCGTCCAGGTGATCGCGACCGCCACGGTGGCCGCCTACGTCGGTCTGGGCGGACTCGGCCGCTACGTGATCGACGGGCTGGCGACCCGCCAGTACGCCGTGACGGTGGGCGGCGCGCTGCTGGTGGTGCTGCTCGCGGTCGCCGCCCAGCTGTTGTTCGCCCTGCTCGCCCGGTTCGCGCTCCCGACCGGGGTCCGCGCCCAGCAGCGGGCCCATTGAGCCCCTCATCCCTCCCCTCCCACCCCGGAAGGACATCTGTCACCATGTCGACAATGAAGAGAAGCCGCCGTGCCGTCGTCCTCGGCACCCTCGCCGTGCTGGCCCTCGGCGCCACCGCCTGCGGCTCCTCCGGCGACAACCCGCTCGGCGGGGGTTCGAGCGCCTCCGCCTCCGCGGCAGGTTCCGGCGGTTCCGGGTCGACCGTGGTCGTCGGCTCGGCGAACTTCCCGGAGAACGTCCTGCTCGGCTCGATCTACTCGCAGGCGCTCAAGGCCAAGGGGGTCAAGGTCGAGGAGAAGTTCAACATCGGCAGCCGCGAGGTCCTCTACGGGCAGTTGCAGAGCGGCAACCTGACCGTCCTGCCGGAGTACAACGGCTCGCTGCTCGCCTACCTGGACGCCAAGACGACCGCCGTCACCACCCAGGACGTGAACGCGGCGCTCACCAAGACGCTGCCCGCCACGCTGGGCATCCTGGACTCCTCCCCCGCCGAGGACAAGGACTCGCTCAGCGTCACCCAGGAGACCGCCGACAAGTACAGCCTCAAGAGCATCGCCGACCTCGCGGCCAAGGCGGGCGAGCTCACCATAGGCGGGCCTCCGGAGTTCAAGAACCGCCGCGAGCAGCAGCTCAAGGACGTCTACGGGCTGACCTTCAAGGAGTGGAAGCCCACCGGCGACGCCACCGCGAACGCGCTCAAGGACGGCAGCATCCAGGTCGGCAACGTGTTCACCACCGACCCGAAGATCGTCCAGTACAAGCTCGTCCCGCTGGCCGACCCGAAGGACATCTTCGGCGCCCAGAACGTCACCCCGCTGGTCAACAAGGCGGGCGTGGACGCGACCGCGACGGCGGCGCTCAACGCGGTGTCGGCCAAGCTCGACACGGCCGGGCTGACGGCGCTGATGAAGCGGGTGTCGGTGGACAAGGAGGACCCGTCGACGGTCGCCAAGGACTGGCTGAAGTCCAACGGTCTCGGCTGACGGGCGCCGGTCGGCGGCTGCCGGTCGGCGGCTGTTGTTCGGCGGCTGATGTACGACAGCCGGTGGCTGGTGTTCGACGGCCGGTGTTCGACGGCCGGTGTTCGACAGCTGACGTCCGAACGGGCGGCAGTCGGGCCCGCGCCTCGGACCGGAGGGCCGAGGACCGTGAACGCGGCGGCCGGGAGGAGCTTCCTCCGGGCCGCCGCTCGCCGTCGCGGAGATCCTTCCGACCGCCGGAGGGACCTTCCCTTCCGCGCCGCGAACATGACAGTCTGGGCGCCATGCGCACTCGTCTCCTCGCCGCCACCCTCACGGCACTCGCCGCGGTGAGTCTCGCTGCCTGCTCCAGCTCCGGGGCCGGCTCGGACAAGGCCACCTCCGCGGCGGGCTCCCCCACCACCTCCGCCTCGGCCGCCACGCCCTCCGGCGACGCCACCGCGCCCGGTGCCACCACGCCCGCCGCGCCCGCGCCCGACCCCGGAGCCCCCACCGCCGACGGCGCCACCGGCGCGCCCGCCACCGACGCGGGCGCCTCGGGAGCCCCGGTGCCGGCCAAGCCCGCCCCTCCCGCCGACGCCGGACTGCCCACCAAGCCGGGCACCGACCTGACGGCCAAGCTGGTCGCCGCCCTGGACGCGATCGACCCGGCGATCGTCGGCGGCAAGCCCGACCAGGCGGTGGACCGGGCGCGCAACCAGTGCCAGTCGATCTACCAGTTCCCCAAGGACAAGCAGAAGTTGGTGGAGCTGGCCAACCAGCGCTTCACCTCCGCCGACCACCCGCAGGGCTTCGGCCCGGAGGCCGCCGCGAAGATCAACGAGGCCCTGCTCGCCACGCTCTGCCCGCCGTCACACTGATCCGCCCCGCCGATCCGGTCCTGCGGGACCGGTCCGCCGATCCGCCCCACTGATCCGCCGCGAGATGCCGCAGTGCCGACGCCCTCGTGCCACGGCACGGGATCCTGCGGCACGATGTCCTGCGGCACCATGGACCGCCCGGTGTCCTGAGCGCCGGGCCCGCCGTGGCCGCGCCCCTTCCGAGGGTGCGCGGCCACGGTCTTCTCGTTTCCGGAGCCGTTCACCCTCGCCCCCCCGCGACACCCTCGCCCCGCCCCGGCCCGACAGCCCGGACCGGCCGACACCCCGACCCGGCCGGACACCGATCATCCGCCCCCGCCCCCGCGCGGACCGTATGCTGACGAACTGTTAGGACTCTTGACAGACCAGTGGTCTAGTCCAAACATAAGCATGTCGATCCGACCGGGATGCACTGTGGGGGTGTGACCACCGGCGGCTGAGGCACTGCCCTGCCCTGCTCGCTCCACCCCCGCCCCGTACGGCACGCGCCCGCAACGCCGCCCGTGTCCGCGCGAGTCGGTGGGCCTTCGCACGCCCGTACTCCCGATATCCGACCCCCTCGGCCCGGGACCGCGCGGCCGACCCCACACGGCCGCCTCGCCCGGACCGACCGCACATCCCCAACGTCCTGCCCCACCACGTCTGTTGGAGAATCCATGCGCCTTCGCAGAGCAGTCCAGGCCGCGTTGACGGCCTGTGCCACGCTGGCCGCCTCGGCCGGCCTGGTCGCCGCCGGGACGGGCACCGCCCAGGCCGCCACCCCGATCCCCAGCCGGGTCTTCGCCCCCTACTTCGAGTCCTGGATCGGCCAGAGCCCGGCCCAGCTGTCCGCGCAGTCCGGTGCCAAGTACCTGACCATGGCGTTCCTCCAGACCGCCACCAAGGGCTCCTGCACCCCGCTGTGGAACGGCGACTCCTCGAAGCCGGTGTCCACCTCCACCTGGGGCGCCGACATCGCGACCATCCGTGCCAACGGCGGGGACGTGATCCCGTCCTTCGGCGGCTACACCGCCGACAACACCGGTACCGAGATCGCCGACAGCTGCACCGATGTCAACCAGATCGCGGCCGCTTTCGAGAACGTGATCACCACCTACGACGTCAGCCGGATCGACCTCGACATCGAGGACAACTCGCTGAACAACACCGCCGGGATCGACCGCCGCAACAAGGCGATCAAGATCACGCAGGACTGGGCCGCCGCCAACGGCCGCAACGTCCAGTTCTCCTACACGCTGCCCACCACCACCTCCGGGCTGGCCAGCAGCGGGCTCGCGGTGCTGAAGAACGCGGTCAGCAACAACGCGCGGATCGACGTCGTCAACATGATGACCTTCGACTACTACGACAACGCCACGCACGACATGGCGGCCGACACCCAGACCTCGGCGCAGGGCCTGTACAACCAGCTGGCCAAGCTCTACCCGTCCAAGACCCCCGCTCAGCTGTGGGCTTCGATCGGGATCATCGAGATGATCGGCATCGACGACTTCGGTCCGGCCGAGACCTTCACCCTGGCCAACGCCAACACGGTGTACAACTGGGCGGTGTCCAAGGGCATCAGCACGCTGTCCTTCTGGGCGCTCCAGCGCGACAACGGCGGCTGCGTCGGCAAGGCCGGCGACGACAACTGCTCGGGGATCAGCCAGAACACCTGGGACTTCAGCCACATCTTCGCGCCGTTCACCAGCGGCTCGACGGTGACCAACGACTTCTCGATCTCGGCCAGCCCCGCCTCCGCCACGGTCACCGCCGGTGCGTCCACCTCGGCGACCATCGCGACGGGCGTGACGGCGGGTTCGGCGCAGAGCGTCAACCTGACCGTCAGCGGAGCCCCGGCCGGCGTCACCGCCACCGTCACCCCCGGCAGCGTCACCGCCGGCAACAGCGCCACGCTGAACGTCAGCACCACCTCCTCGGTGGCGCCCGGGAGTTACCCGATCACCGTGACCGGCACGGCGGCCTCCGGCAGCCACACCAGCACCTTCACGCTGAACGTCACCGGCACCCAGCCCGGCAATGACTTCTCGGTCGCCGTGAACCCGAACTCCGGTACCGTCGCGGCCGGTTCGTCCGCCTCGGCCTCGATCGCGACCGCCGTCACCTCGGGTTCGGCGCAGAGCGTCAACCTGACCGTCAGCGGAGCCCCGGCCGGCGTCACCGCCACCGTCACCCCCGGCAGCGTCACCGCCGGCAACAGCGCCACGCTGAACATCGCCACCACGGCCGCCGCGGCCGCAGGCACCTACCCGCTGACCGTCACCGCGACCGGCGCCTCCGGCAGCCACACCGCGACCTACTCGCTGACCGTCACCGGGACCGGCCCGGCCACCGGCCTCGTCAACGGCGACCTGGAGAGCGGCAACCTGAGCCCGTGGACCTGCCAGAGCGGCGGCGCCGTGGTCTCCACCCCGGTCCACTCCGGCAGCCACGCGCTCCAGGCCGCGGCCACCGCGAGCCAGAGCGGCGAGTGCTCCCAGACCGTCACGCTGAAGCCCAACACCAGCTACACCCTGAGCGGTTGGGTGCAGGGCAACTACGCCTACGTCGGCGTCAGCGGCGGTGCCACCGCGAGCGCCTGGACCAGCTCCTCCGGCTGGACCAAGCTGTCCGTCCCCTTCACCACCGGCGCCAACGGCACCGTCACCGTGTACCTGCACGGCTGGTACGGCCAGGGCAACGTGTACGGGGATGACTTCTCCATCGCCTGAGTCCGCTTCGGGCGATGAATGACGAATGACGAATAACAGATGACAGCTGACAGATTTCAACATCTGTCAGCTGTCATCTGTTTTCTGTTCGCTGTTACTTGTTACCTGTTACTTGTTCGCTGTCACCTGTCCTCCGTCACCTGCCCCCCGCCGCCCGTCAGATCCCCGCCGCCCGCATGCGCTCGGGCCGGCACAGCGCCAGGTACGCGACGGTCGCCAGCACCCCGCAGACCAGGACCACCACCGCCAGGAGCACCGCCGACGGCTGCCCGCCGAGGCTGCTCAGCGGCGCGACCACGGCTCCGACCAGGAAGTTGCCCGTCCCCAGCAACGCCGACGCCGTGCCCGCCACCTTCGGCTCCACCAGGCTGAGCGCCTGGGCTGCGGTGTTCGGCAGGAGCACCCCGAGGCTGCCCATCATCACGAACAGCGGCGGGCAGAAGCCGGCCAGCCCGAAGTCCCAGACCGTCGTCAGCAGCACCAGCGCCGCCCCGGCGGCCACGGCCGCCGCCAGACTGCCCAGCATCAGCGCCCGCGGCGTGAAGCGCGGCGCCAGCAGCCGCCCGTTCACCTGGGTCATCACCACGATCGAGAACGAGTTCAGCCCGAACAGCAGACTGTAGGTCTGCGGCGAGACGTGGTACACGTGCTGGAGCACCGTCGACGACCCGCTGATGTACCCGAACAGCGTGCCGAAGGCGAGGGAGCTGGTCAGGGCCAGCCCCAGGAACGGCAGGTCGCGCAGCAGCCTCCCCATCGCCCGCAGGGCCTCGCCCACCCCACCGCGTTCCCGGGCCTCCGTCGGCAGCGTCTCGCGCAGCACGCCGAACGAGACCAGGGTGAGCAGCAGTCCGAGCGCCGTGAGCACGCCGAAGGTGCCGCGCCAGGAGGTGAACCGCATCAACTGCGCGCCGATGATCGGGGCGAGGATCGGCGCCAGCCCGGATATCAGGGCGATCGAGGCGAGGAAGCGCAGCAGCGCGACGCCCTGGAACCGGTCCCGGGAGACGGCTCGCCCGATCACCAGCCCGGCGGACCCGGCCGCGCCCTGGACGAAGCGGGCGGCGATCAGCACCGTCAAGTTCGGCGCGAACACGCACACCAGGCTGGAGAGGGTGTAGAGGACGAGCCCCACGAGCAGCGGCGGGCGGCGCCCGAAGCGGTCGCTGAGCGGTCCGAAGAGCAGTTGGCCGGCCGCCACCCCCAGCATGGAGAAGGTCAGGGTGAGCTGGACGGCGGCCGGCTCGGCGACCAGGTCGTCGGCGATCGCGGGCAGGCCGGGGAGGTAGAGGTCGGTGGTGAGGGGACCGAGCGCGGCGAGACCGCCGAGGGCGACGATCACCGCGAGGCCGGGGCCGGCCTTCCCGTCGGCGGGCGCGGCGAGGGGCGTGACGGCGGGCGCGGGGACGGGTGCGGCGGCGGGCGTGGTGGCAGGTGCCGCCGTGGCGGGTGCGGTCGCAGCGGTCGACGTGTCGTCGGTGGGGCCGACGGTCGGGCCGGGCATGGCTCTCCTTACGGACGGGGTGACGTGGGGTTCGTTCGCGCTCCGTCCTATCGCAGCCGGGCCCGGTTCCGACAGCGGGGGTACGTCCTGACCGGCCGCGGGGGCGCCTCCGGGGCGGTCGTCCGCCGCCCGGTCCGGGCCCGCGCACGACGGCGGCCCGCCCGCACCTCCCGGTGCCCGGCGGGCCGTTCGGTTCCCGATCAGGAGCCGGTCAGTGGTGCTCGGGAGAGGTCGGGTGCCGCCAGGGCCGACGGTCAGGCGGGCCGGCGCCCGGTCGGCGGGCCGAAGGCGCCCGGTCGGCGGGCCGAAGGCGCCCGGTCGGCGGGCCGAAGGCGCCCGGTCGGCGGGCCGAAGACGCCCGGCCGCCCGGCTCAGTGCTTGGCGACGTGCTCGGCGCGGAGCGCCGCCTGTAGCGCCGCTCCGTCCTGCCACGCGAAGAGCTGGTTACCGGTCAGCGCCACGTTGTAGTGCCCGCAGGTGCCGGTGGCCTTGCTCGCGACGCCCTCGGGGAACCAGCCGGCCTTGAGCGACTCCGGCACCGGGTGCGGGCCCTTGCCCGGCAGCCCGGCGGTGCAGCCGACGGGCAACCGGCCCTCGGGGAGGGTGGCGCGCAGCAGGCGGTCATCGCCCTTGGTGGACATCAGGTACTGCACCCCGGAGGCGTTGTCGGGCAGCCAGGCCGGCATCGAGCGGCGGTCGGCCTTGGCCTGGGTGCCGGTCTCGTAGGAGGCCTGCTCCTGGTGGCGCTCGTCGTACCAGTCGGACACCCGCGGGCCGATAGCCACGGCGGCCACGGCGACGGCCATGCCGGTGCCCGCGACTCCCAGCGCGACCTTGCTCACGATGCCCTTCATGTCCGACTGCCCTCTCCGTGTGATGGCCTGTGCGGCCGCTGTCCCTGTTCCCGTGCGACACGCCCTGCACTGCGCTGCCGCCGACCCGGCCGGCGCGGTCCGCCGCCCGGTGCAACCATCGTGGCCCGTACGGACCCGTCGGATCGTCACCACCAGGTCGCGATCCTGTCTCCGACCCACGGGGTAGCTTCTCCACCTTCAGACGTACGTCTTTCGGCAGAGGACCCTGAGACCCAGAGCCCCAGAGACCCTGAGGACCGCGGGTCGGTGCCGGCCGGGGCTCATGCCGTTCCGGCGCTCAGGCTGGCACGCCCGGCTCCAGCACGGCCCGAGCCCCGATCGAGCCTCGCTCAAGCCCGGCGTCGCCGCAGCCCGGTGTGCTGCACCTGGAGCATCCGCCCTCCCCCGCTCGGGCTCGGCCGGAACGGCCCCCTACTCGAAGTGCCCACGGCCGGGGCCTCCGGCGGTCCAGGCCTCTCGTGGTTCAGGCCTCTGGTGGTCCAGGCCTCTGGTGTTCAGGCCACCGCCGGCACCGGCCGGGCTACCGGGAAGGGGCGACCGTCGAGGGTCCAGTGCGGATCGATCGGGCGCAGCAGCGAGGCGTACACCTGGGCGGCGACGTCGGGGTGACGGATCTCGCCGGTGGGCGGGCCGGCCGGGATGCCGTGCCCGGCGCAGGCGACCCAGGCCGTCCGCTCCTCGTCCGTACGGCCGCCGTGGCCGCCGGAGGCCACGTGCCCGTGATCGGTGACGACGATCACCGTCCACTGCTCCTCGGCGTGGGTGGCCCGGCCTCGGACGGCGTCCAGGAGGCGGCCGAGGCGCTCGTCGGCGGTGCGCATGGACGCGCGGTACTCGTCGCCGCAGCCCAGGAAGTGGGCGGTTTCGTCGACGGCGCCGAGGTAGACGAAGGAGGCCTCGGGGTCGGCGGTGCCGAGCACGTGGACGGCCTCCCGGGTGACTTCCTCGTCCACCGCCTCCCAGGCCTCGGGGGTGTCCTCGGCGGGGGCCGTGTAGGAGAGCCGGCCGGGGGCCCGGAACAGCGGGCCCCCGGCCTCGCTGATCACCAGCGGGTCCCAGCCCGCCGCGACGAAGGTGCGGCGGCGGTCGCCCCGGGCGAGCCGGGTGGCGAAGTCGGGGAACACGTCCAGCCGGTTGCCGCCCAGGTGGTTGCCCCAGACCCCGTGCTTGGCGGGCTCCACCCCGGTCACGATGGTGGCCCAGCACGGCCCGGACATGGTGGGGGTGGTGTCCGCGACGGTGACCGGCACCAGGAACCCGGCCTCGGCGACCTCCTGGAGGCGGGGCATCGGCACCTGCGCCAGGTAGTCGTGGCGGACGCCGTCGATCCCGACGACGAGCACGCGGGGGCGGGGCCACTGGGCAGCGGACATGGCGGGGGTTCCTTTCGGTCGTGCGCATCCGGCCGCGCCCGCCGAGGGCGCCGCCGACCGCGCCATGCTCCACCGCCCGCCGTACCGATCGGCGTCCCGCCACCGAACGACAGGTGTCCGCGAGGTGTCGGAAGCACGCCGACCGGTTCCCGGCCGGCGCCCGTCGGCGGTTCACGGCACCGGACACCGCTGGGGGAACCCGGCTCAGGCCGTCAGGACCGGGGCCGGAACTCGTGGACGACCTCGATCGCGCCGACGATGTGCCGGTTGAACTCGGCCAACTCCTCGGCGGGCACCCAGAGTTCGAGGATGGTCCGGCCGCCTGCCCGCTGTACCGGGTAGCGGGCGAGGAAGGCGGTGTCCACCTCGAAGCGGGTGACGTAGCCGACGCCGGAGGCGGGCACGTTCCAGTCCCGGGCTATCCGGATCGCGTAGTCCTCGTTGAGGACGGGGTAGAAGATCGGCTGCTCGGGCAGGCGCGGCGGCCAGGCGCGCCAGTCGGCGGCCTCGACCAGAGCCAGTTCCTCGGGGCCGGTGGGGCGCCAGAGGGTGGTGGTCGGGGCTGCCTGCCGCGAGGTCGCGCTGTTCATGGCAGGGAACGGTAGCCGGGCCGGGACGGGCCCGGCCACCGGATTCCTCCCGGCCGGCGGCGTGGACGCGCGGGTGACGTGGACGGGCGGGCAGCGTGGACGGGCCGTCAGCGGTACGCGGACTCGCCGGTGACGGCCTCGCCGAGGACCAGGGTGTGGATCTCGCTGGTTCCCTCGTAGGTGAGCACCGACTCCAGGTTGTTGGCGTGCCGCAGCACCGGGTACTCGGTGGTGATCCCGTTGGCACCGAGGACGGTCCGTGCGCTGCGGGCGACCTCCAGCGCGGCGCGGACGTTGTTGAGCTTGCCGAAGCTGATGTGCGGCGGTCGGGCCGCGCCCTGTTCCTTGAGCCGTCCGATCCGCAGGGCCACCAGGTAGGCCTTCTCGACCTCCAGCACCATCTCGACCAGCTTCTGCTGGGTCAGCTGGAAGCCCGCGATCGGGCGGTCGAACTGGATCCGGCTCTTGGCGTAGTCCAGGGCCGCGGTGTAGCAGTCGCGGGCGGCGCCGACGGTGCCCCAGAGGATGCCGTAGCGGGCCTCGTTGAGGGAGGAGAGCGGTCCGCGCAGGCCGACCACACCGGGCAGCACCGCGTCCGCGGGCAGCACCACCTCGTCGAAGGCCAGCTCGCTGGTGACCGAGGCGCGCAGCGAGAGCTTGCCGTGCACGTCGGTGGCGGTCAGGCCGCGGGTGCCGCGCTCGACCAGGAAGCCGCGCACACCGTCCTCGGTCTGCGCCCAGACCACGGCGACGTCGGCGATGCTGCCGTTGGTGATCCACATCTTGCTGCCGGACAGCACCCAGTCGCCGTGCTCGCCGCCCTTGCGGACCGCCCGGGTGCGCATGTTGGCCGGGTCCGAGCCGAAGTCCGGCTCGGTGAGGCCGAAGCAGCCGATCAGTTCGCCGGCGGCCATGCCGGGCAGCCAGCGCTGTTTCTGCTCCTCGGAGCCGAAGGCGTGGATCGAGCGCATGGCGAGCGAGCCCTGGACGGAGACGAAACTGCGCAGCCCGGAGTCGGCCGCTTCCAGCTCCATGCAGGCCACCCCGTACGCCACCGCGCCGGCGCCCGCGCAGCCGTAGCCGTCGAGGTGCATGCCGAGCACGCCGAGGGCGCCGAGTTCGGGGGCGAGTTCGCGGGCCGGGAAGACACCGCGCTCGAACCAGTCGGCGAGGTGCGGACGGACGTGCTCCTCGGTGAACCGGCGGACGGTGTCGCGGATCAGCCGTTCCTCGTCGGTGAGGAGGTCTCCGACGGCGAGCAGGTCGGACGGGTCGATCCGGGGCGGCTTCGTCATTGAAGCTCCTTGTACTCTCGGCGGGATACCGGGGAGTATTCCGCACCCGCCCGGACGGTGGGCGGGTGCGAGCACGTGAGGATGGCGACACGTTCGGCGGCGCCTGCGGGATCGTCGAGGACACTCGGGACGGGAGCAGGACATGGCACGTTGGGCGCTGGTCGTCGAGGAGACGGTGGGCACCGGCCAGGACCGGACCTGGGGCAGCAAGGTGCTCGCCGAGGTGGAGGGCACCCGCGAGGAGGCAGTCGAGGAGCTGAAGCGGCTCGTCCCCTCCTACACCCCGCACCACCCGTTCAACAGCCGGCGGCGGACGCTGCTCCGCGACGGGGACACCTACCTGCTGATCTCGCAGGGGAGCATGCGCGACTACCACTGCGTGTTCAAGGTGTGGGAGCTGCTCTGGGACAGCAAGCGGCCGGAGGTCCAGGAGGAGCGCCTGGCGGAAGGGGGCGGGGAGGGCGTGTGACGGCGGACGAGCGACCGCCGTCGGACGACAGATAACAGATGACAGATGACAACTAACAGATAACAGATTCCAAACTCTGTCAGCTGTCACCCGACTCCGCAGAGCCGCAGCAGCGCCGTCGCCGCGGCACCCGCGACGACCACCACCGGGAACGGCGCCCGGCGCAGCGCCAGGACGCCCGCGACCAGAACGCCCACCGGACGGGCCCACCCGGCGAAGCCGTCCCCCTGGGTCAGCGCGCCGGTCGCGACGAGGGCCACCAGCAGCACCGCGGCCGCGACGGTCAGCAGGTGCCGCAGCCGGTCCGAGAGCGCGAGCCGGCCGGCGAACAGCGGCCCGGCGATCCGGAAGCCGTACGTCCCGGCCGCGAGCAACAGGACGGCGTGGAGCGGCATCATCGGACCGCCTCCTTCTCCTCGGACGGGCCACTCGCCTCGTTCGCGCCGCCCCGTTCACCTGCCGCCTTCCGGTCCGCCCCTCCCGGCTCCGGCCGCCCCGCGAAGAGCAGACCGACGAGCGCGAGCAGCACCGGCAGCCCGGCCGGGACGTACGGCGTGACCGCGACCGCGACCACCGCGCCGACCACCGCCGCCGTACGGGTACGGCGGTCCGACAGCGAGGGCAGCACGAGCGCGAGCAGCACGGCGGGGAAGGCGGCGTCGAGACCGAACGCGTCGGTGTCGCCGATCAGTCCGCCCGCCACGGCGCCGAGCAGCACCGAGACGTTCCACACCACGTACAGCGCGATCCCGCAGAGCCAGTACGCCGCCCTGCGCCGCCGCGGCTCGTCGTGCCGCAGCGCGAAGGCGGCGGTCTCGTCCGTGAGCAGCTGCGCACCGAGCAGCCGCCGCCACAGCGGCCCGTCGAGCACGTCGGCCACGGTGAAGCCGAAGGGCAGCAGGCGGGCGTTGAGCACCAGTCCGGTGGCGACCGCGGCCAGGGCGCCGCCGCCGGAGAGCACCACGCCGACCGCCGCGAACTGGGAGCCGCCGGCGAACACGAGGACGGAGAGCGCGATCGGCACCCAGAGGGGAAGCCCACCGGAGACGCTGATCGCGCCGAAGGAGGCACCGACGAGGGCGTCGGCCAGGCAGACCAGAGCGATGTCACGGAGAGTGGCACCCTCCAGTGTTCGGAGCAGCGAACGCATGTCCATTAGAGTGAACCCGCGCCCGCTCGTTCGTCAAGGCGAACATGTGGACCGATCCAGCGAACGGATGGTTCGCTCGGCCGATCGTGGCAGCATGAGCGGCACCGGTCGCACGGGAGTCACAGGAAGGGGCCAGGAGGAAGCGTGAGTGGCGAGCATGAATGACCAGACCACCCCGACCGCGAACCCGGGCGGCAACGGCGCCGGCAACTCCGGCGGCAGCGGCAGTGAGCTGATCGGCCAGATCGCCGCCTCGATCCGGCGCGAGCGCGAGCGCAGCGGACTGTCGATGGCCGAGCTGGCCCGGCGCGCGGGCATCGCCAAGTCCACGCTGTCCCAGCTGGAGTCGGGCGCGGGCAACCCCAGCGTGGAGACCCTCTGGGCGCTCGGAGTCGCGCTGAACGTGCCGTTCAGCCGACTGGTCGACCCGCCCCGCCCGACGGTCAAGGTGATCCGGGCCGGCGAGGGTCCGGTGACCCACTCCGAGCGCGCGGACTACGCCGCCACCGTGCTCTCCTCCTGCCCGCCCAACGCCCGGCGCGACATCTACCGGATCGAGGCGCAGCCGGGCGAGACCAGGGCCTCCGATCCGCACATGCCCGGCACCGTCGAGCACCTGATGATCGGCGCCGGGCGGGCGCTGGTCGGGCCCACCGAGGCGCCGGTCGAGCTGGGCCCGGGCGACTACGTGAGCTATCCGGGCGACGCCCCTCACGTGTTCCGGGCCCTGGCCCCGGACACCCTCGCGGTGATCGTGATGGAGCACATCTGACGGTCCGTCAGGCATGTGCGCGATCGGCGGCGCCGGCTACTTCAGCAGGCGGTCCAGGAAGGGGTTTCCGAACACCCGGTGCGGGTCGTGGCGGTCCAGGACGGCGACCGCCTCGTCCCAGCCGGGTCCGCCGCCCGCCCGCAGGCTGTCGGGGATGACCCGGTCGAGCAGGTCGGGATCGGACCACGCGGCGTCGTCGGTGTAGGCCCAGCCCTTGGACCACTCGACCCGCAGACCCGCCCGGGTGCCGTCGAAGGTGCGCAGCAGCCACTGCTCCAACTCCCGGGCGAAGCGCTCCAGTCCGGGGGTGCCGGGGAGTGCGAGGACGTCCAGCCAGACCGCCGTGTCCCATTGCGGGCGGTCGGCGCGCGGGCGCAGCGCGGACAGCAGCGGGGGCCTGGCGCCGGGGACTCCGGAGGAGGCCGGGTCGTCCAGGCCGGTGACCCGGATCTCCACCGCGCCGTTCACCGGGAACTCCCCCCTGGCCTGGTAGCGCGCGAGCAACTCACGGTAGTGGGCGGCGAATTCACTTACCACCCACTGGAGGTCGGCGCGCCTGGTGAGGATCGCGTAGCCGTTGGCGGTCACCCGCAGAGTGGTCGGTCGGACGTACTGGAGCAGGGTGCGCGAGGGGCCCCAGAGGTCGGAGCGCAGTGCGCCCGCGAGCAGGTGGGTGAGCACCTCGCCGCTGAGCAGCCGGCGCAGCAGCCCACCGGAGAGCAACACGTCCGTGAGGTCACCGGTGAGCGCCACCTTCGCGACCAGGTACTGGAGTTGGCCGAACAGCGGGGCCGATCCCCAGGTGCCGGAGACGATCTCACCGACGAGCCGGGCGACCGGTTCCGGAAGGCTGTCCGAGAAGGGGTAGTTGTAGGGGTGGTCGACGGCCAGTGAGGCGGTCGGCTTGTTCGGGGCGACGCTCCAGGTCTTGAGCCAGGGGTACTCGGTGTAGGCGAACCAGATCGCCTCGACCCGGCCGTCGCGCTCCACGAAGTCGGCCAGGGTCCGGGGCTTGCCGCCTCCACCACCGACCCCACCACCGAGGACGCCACCCAGCACCCCGCCGAGCACTCCCCCCACCACGCCGCCGAGCCCACCGCCCCCGCCGCTGCCCGAATCGGCGCCTGAACCCCCCGCGCCCGTCACCGCGCCGGAGCCGGAACCGGAGCCGGCGCCAGAACCGGAGCCGGAGGCCGTACCGCTGCCGCTCGGGCGGGCGAAGAGCTCGCTCGCCGGGATGTCGAGCCGGCTGACGCACCGCAGTGGCCGGTCGGCGCCGACACGCAGCACCACCTCGGTGAGGAAGGCGCGGCCCAGGTGCACCAGGAAGGCGGCGCTGTCGGCCTCGGAGCGGTCGAAGGCGCGCAGCGCGTAGCGGCCGGTGGCCGGGTCCAGGACGACGGCGGTGAGCCGGACGACCTGGTTGCTGACCGAGCCGTAGCCGTGCCCCTCCGGCCGCACCTCCCCCGCGGCCGGGACGGCGGTGCCGTGGCCGCCGATGGCGAGCACGCCGCCGACCGTGAGCTCGCCGGGGGCCGGGCAGGCGGTCAGGCCCAGGCCCCGGCCGGCCAGGTGCGCGAGCAGGGCCTCCATGGTGGCTCCGGTCTGCACCCGGACGGTGGTGGGCGAGTCGGCGCTGATCGCGGTGAGGTGCCGGCTGGTGTCCACGAGCAGCACCCGGGCGCTCTCCCGGGTGCCGTCGGCGACGGTCAGCGGTGCCCAGGTGTGCCGGTAGCCGGAGGCGCGCAGCCGCCAGCCGTTGGCGTGCGCCCAGTCGGCGAGCGCCGGGACCTCCTCGGGTGTGCGGGGCGCGCAGGTCCACAGCTGGTCGGTCCGGATCTCGCCGGACCAGTTCTGGAAGACCCGCTGGTACAGCTCGGTGCCCGCGGGAAGTGCGGGCGGCACGGGCGTGGCGGCCTGGGCGCTGTCCGGGCCGATGGTGCCGCGCAGCAGCCAGCCCGCGCCGCCCAGTGCCGCCGACGCGCCGAGCAGCCGCCTGCGGGTGAGGCCGCTCGCCGGGGTGGCACCACGGGTCGTCGTGGTGCCACTGGTCGTCGTGGTGCCACTCGTCGGGACGCTCCCCTCGACTGCCGCCCCGGCGACCGCTTCGACCTTCCGGTCCTGCTCCGTGCTCATCCGTCCGTCCGCCCCTCTGTCTTCGTCCCTCCCCGGCCGGGCTGCGACGACCCGGGGCCGGCCGGTGTCCACCCGGCCGCTTGGAGCGTAGGAAGGTCCATTGACAGTCCGACGTATCCGCTCGCGATCTCACTCCTTCGAGTGAGCATCGACCCGAACTGCCGCGAAATCCCCCGTCGTCCGCCTCGGCCCGCCCGCTCCGGCCCGACCGCGTCGGACCGTCCGCCTCGACCCGCCTGCCTCGACCCGCCTGCCTCGGCCCATCCGCCTCGGCCCGGCGCAGGCGGCACCACCCCGGTCGGAACGGATTCCTCCGCTTCTTGTCCGTCCGCTTGACGGGCGCGTAGGTTGGCCGTGATCTCCCCACCCCGCCCGCCGGAGGCCCCGCCATGCCCTCGTCCACGTCCGTGCCACTGACCGTCGCGGTCGCCCAACCCGTCTGCGCCCTCGCGGGCCGTCCCGACACGGTGTCCGAGAACGTCGCCCGGCACGCCGAGGCGGTCCTGGAAGCGGGCACCCGGCTGGTGGTGTTCCCCGAGCTGTCGCTGACCGGCTACGACCTGGCCGCACCGCCCGTCGACCCCGCGGACGCCCGGTTCGCGCCGCTGCTGGCGGCCTGCGCCGCCACCGGAGCCGTCGCCCTGGTCGGGGCGCCGGTCGCCGAGGCCGACGGGCGCGAGTCCATCGCCACGCTGGCGGTCACCGGCGCGGGTGCCGAGGTGGTCTACCGGAAGACGCGCCTGCACGGCGCCGAGTTCGAGCGTTTCGCCCCCCGGCGAGAAGCCCGTCGTCCTGGAGCTGGACGACCTGCGGCTGGGCCTCGCCATCTGCGCGGACGCCGCGGACCCGGCGCACGCCGAGGAGACCGCCGCGCTCGGCATCGACGCCTACGTCGCCTCCACCCTCTACGGGCCCGGCGCCGCCCAGGCCGAGCGCCGGGACGGCCACTTCCGCGACCGGGCCGCCGCCCACGGGGTCTGGTGCGTGCTCGCGACCTGCGCGGGCGCCACCGGCGAGTACCCGGACAGTTCGGGCGGCTCCGGCGTCTGGGCTCCGGGGGGCGGCCTCGTCGTCCAGGCCGGCACCGCTCCCGGCGAGCTGGTCCGGGCCGAGCTGGTCCGCGCCGAGTCGGTTCGCGCCGAGCTTTCCCGGCGGTAGGCACCGAGACAGCTCCGACAGCGACCACGTCGGCACCGGGCGGCGGGCGGCGGGCGGTTCCGGCAGCGGGCGGCGGGCGGTTCCGGGCGGTTCCGGGCCGTTCCGGCAGTGGGCGGCGGGCGCTCGCCGGCGGGCCCGCGCGGATCCGCCTCCTCCCCCGGAAATACCCGGGCCCCGTGCGCGGCTGTGGTGATCGGAGATCCGTTCCGGGCCGGTCAGGCCCGTACAGGAGGTGCAGCGCGTGATGGGTGGCGAGCAGGAGAAGCCGCAGGAGTACCGGATCGAGCACGACTCGATGGGTGAGGTCCGGGTGCCGGCCGACGCGAAGTGGCAGGCACAGACACAGCGGGCGGTGGAGAACTTCCCGGTGTCCGGTCAACGGCTGGAGCGTGCGCACATCGCCGCGCTGGCCCGGATCAAGGCCGCCGCGGCCCGGGTGAACGCCCGGCTCGGGGTGCTGGACGGGGAGACGGCGGAGGCGATCGCGGCGGCCGCCGAGGAGGTCGCGCAGGGCCACTGGGACGACCAGTTCCCGGTGGACGTGTTCCAGACCGGCTCGGGCACCTCGTCCAACATGAACACCAACGAGGTGATCGCCACCCTGGCCGCCGAGCGGCTGGGCCGGCCGGTCCACCCGAACGACCACGTCAACGCCAGCCAGTCGTCCAACGACGTGTTCCCGTCCTCGATCCACATCGCCGCGACCGCCGCCGTCACCCACGACCTGGTCCCGGCGCTGGAGCACCTCGCGGAGGCGCTGGAGCGCAAGGCCACCGAGTTCGCCCAGGTGGTCAAGTCGGGCCGGACGCACCTGATGGACGCCACGCCCGTCACCCTCGGCCAGGAGTTCGGCGGCTACGCCGCGCAGGTGCGGAACGGGCGGGAGCGGCTGCTGGCCACCCTGCCCAGGGTGGCCGAACTGCCGCTCGGGGGAACGGCGGTGGGCACCGGCATCAACACCCCACCCGGCTTCCCGGCGGCCGTCATCGCGGAGGTCGCCCGGGCCACCGACCTGCCGCTGACCGAAGCCCGGAACCACTTCGAGGCACAGGGCGCGCGGGACGCCCTGGTCGAGTTGAGCGGCCAACTGCGCACGGTGGCGGTCGGGTTCACGAAGATCGCGAACGACCTGCGCTGGATGGGGTCCGGTCCTCGCACCGGGCTCGGCGAGATCAACCTGCCGGACCTCCAGCCCGGCTCGTCGATCATGCCGGGCAAGGTCAACCCGGTGCTGCCCGAGGTGGTGCTGATGGTCGCCGCGCAGGTGGTGGGCAACGACGCGACGGTCACGCTGGCCGGCGCGAGCGGCAACTTCGAGCTGAACGTGATGCTTCCGGTGATCGCCCGCAACGTCCTGGAGTCGGTGCGACTGCTCGCCAACAGCGCCCGGCTGCTGGCGGACCGGACGGTGGACGGCGTCACCGCCAACGTCGAACGGGCCCGGGAGTACGCGGAGTCCTCACCCTCGGTGGTGACGCCGCTGAACCGCTACATCGGCTACGAGGAGGCCGCGAAGGTCGCCAAGCAGTCGCTGGCCGAACGCAAGACCATCCGTCAGGTGGTGCTGGAGCGCGGCTACGTCGAGCAGGGCAGGCTCACCGAGGAGCAGCTGGACGAGGCCCTGGACGTGCTGCGGATGACACGTCCGTAGCGGATGACGCACCCGTAACACGGTCGGCGCCGGGGCGCGGTGGGCTGGTCGAGCCCTCCGCGCCCCGGTCACGGGCTGCGGGGAAGATCAGCCCTTGGCGCGGCCGGCCCGGCCGCGCCGCATCGATGCCCCGTTCGACGTCATGGTCGCCATCGAGATGGCCGCGAGGCCGAGCAGGAACATCACGGCGCCCACGATGAGGCAGGTGACGATGTTCTTGCCGTGCGCGACCGACCCGGAGACGACCCACGGCGAGATGATCGTCCAGACACCGAGCACCGCGGCCGCCCAGGCCCGTGCGTGGGTGCGCTCGTAGGCCGTTCCGTAGCCGGCCATCAGAGCCGTGTAGGCCAGACCCACGATCAGGCAGGTCACGGTCAGGGTGGTGTACGCGGTGAAGCCGACGATCCAAGGCGATGCCGCCAGGAAGAGGCCGGCCAGGATGGCCAGGGCTTCGACACCCTGGGCGCGGGGGGTCGAAGTGGCCCGCTCGTAGCGTTCGCGCAGTTCGACGATGTCCGGATGGTGCTCCATGCCCGTGGCCGGGATATGGGTTGCCACCGATACCACCTCCTGTGGTCGGAACCGGTAAGGCGCTTGCCCCGTACCCATTCTGGCCCTTATCCCATGTTTTGCACCCGATGGGGCGGAACGACCGATAACCATCGGATCACGCCGGTGACCTGCGTCTCAACCGGGCGGGTCGGCATTGCCTATGCAACTCGTTGCATAGCAGGATGCGGGTCATGGCACTGGAGCACGCGATCCTCGTCTCGCTGCTGGAGCAGCCCGGCTCCGGCTACGAGCTGGCCCGGCGCTTCGACCGCTCGATCGGGCGCTTCTGGACCGCCACCCATCAGCAGATCTACCGGGTGCTGCGGCGGATGGAGGCGGACGGCTGGGTGTCCGCGCAGGAGGTCCCCCAGGAGGGGCGTCCGGACAAGAAGGTCTACTCGGCGGCGGAGCCCGGACGGGCCGCGCTGGCCGGCTGGCTGCGCGAACCGGTCGAACCGGAGACCGTCCGGCACGAACTCGCGGTGAAGATCCGGGCCGCCGCCTTCGACGACCCGGCGGCACTGGTCTCCGAGGTCGAACGACACCGCGAGAGCCATGCCGCCCTGCTCGCCCGCTACCTGCACGGCGAGCAGCGGGACTTCCCCGACCCCGCCGCGCTCGACGCCCGGCAGGAGCTCCAGCACGTGGTGCTGCGCGGCGGGATCGAGTACGAGCGGATGACCCTCGCCTGGCTCGACGACGTGCTCGCCACCCTGCGCCGCCTCTCCGGGGAACGACCGGCGGGCGGCGAGAGCGGCGGGCAGCCGGCGAGTGACAGCTGACGACTGACAGCTGACAACTTTCAGATGACAGACAACGAATGACGGATAACAGATAACAGATTTCGAAACCTGAAACCTGTCATCTGTCACCCGTCGCCGCGCCGCGCCGCCCCCCCCAACCCTCGACCCCGGGAGCCCCTCGATGCTCTTCAACCCGCGCAACTACGACCCCGCACAGTTCGACGAGCCGACCCGCCGGCTCCTTCGCGCGACGGTGGACTGGTTCGAGTCCCGCGGCAAGAAGGCGCTGATCGACACCTACGTCGACCGCAGCTGGTACGCCGACTTCCTCGACTTCGCCGCCGAAGAGGGCCTGTTCGCGGAGTTCCTGACCCCCACCGCGGCGGACCCCGACAAGCGCTGGGACACCGCGCGGATCGCCGAGTTGAACGAGATCCTCGGCTTCTACGGCCTCGGCTACTGGTACACCTGGCAGGTCACCATCCTGGGCCTCGGCCCGGTCTGGCAGAGCGAGAACGAGGCCGTCCGTGCCCGCGCCGCCAAGCTCCTCACCGAGGGCCACGTGATGGCCTTCGGCCTCTCCGAGCGCACCCACGGCGCCGACATCTACTCCACCGACATGATCCTCACCCCGGACGGCGAGGGCGGCTTCACCGCGACCGGCTCCAAGTACTACATCGGCAACGGCAACGTGGCCGGCCTGGTCTCGGTGTTCGGCCGCCGCTCGGACGTCGAAGGGCCGGAGGGCTACGTCTTCTTCGCCGCCGACAGCCGCCACGAGGCGTACCACCTGGTCAAGAACGTGGTGAACGCCCAGATGTACGTCAGCGAGTTCCGCCTGGAGGACTACCCGGTGCGCACGGAGGACGTGCTGCACACCGGGCAGGCCGCCTTCGACGCCGCGCTCAACACCGTCAACGTCGGCAAGTTCAACCTCTGCACCGCCTCGATCGGCATCTGCGAGCACGCGATGTACGAGGCCGTCACGCACGCCCACAACCGGGTGCTGTACGGCAGGAGGGTCACCGACTTCCCGCACGTCAAGCGGGAGTTGACCGACGCGTACGTCCGCCTGGTGGCGATGAAGCTGTTCTCCGCGCGGGCCGTGGACTACTTCCGCACCGCCTCCCCCGAGGACCGCCGCTACCTGCTGTTCAACCCGATGACCAAGATGAAGGTCACCACCGAGGGCGAGAAGGTCATCGACCTGATGTGGGACGTCATCGCGGCCAAGGGCTTCGAGGCGGACACCTACTTCGACAAGGCCGCGAAGGACATCCGCGGCCTGCCGAAGCTGGAGGGCACCGTCCACGTCAACCTGGCGCTCATCCTCAAGTTCATGGGCAACTACCTGTTCGCCCCGGCCGACTACGCCCCGGTGCCGACCCGCCTGGACGCCGCCGACGACGCCTTCCTCTTCCGGCAGGGCCCGGCCCGCGGTCTCGGCGCGATCCGCTTCCACGACTGGCGTGCCGCCTACGACCGCAACGCCGAACTGCCCAACGTCGTCCGCTTCCGCGAACAGGCCGACGGTTTCTGCGAGTTGCTCCTCAAGAACGCGCCGAGCAAGGAGCAGCAGGCGGACCTGGACTTCCTGCTGGAGATCGGCCAGCTGTTCGCGCTGATCGTCTACGGCCAGCTGGTACTGGAGCAGGCCGAACTGACCGGCCTGGACACGGAGGTCGTGGACCGGATCTTCGACGCACTGGTCCGCGACTTCTCCGCGCACGCCACCGAGCTGCACGGCAAGGCCTCCGCCACCGAGGAGCAGGCCGCCTGGGCGCTGGCGAACGTGCGCCGGCCCGTCGCCGACCAGGAACGGGACGCGCGGGTGTGGGCGCGGGTCGAGGGGCTCTGCGGCGCGTACGAGATGCGGCCGTAGGGCGCGGCGACGGGGCCTCCGGGGGGTGCCGGCCGGCGACGGGCCGGCACCGCCCGGTTCACCTCTCCGGAGAGGTCCGCCCGTCGCCGAGGCCCATGTCACGGGCCCGGGCGACCGCCTCGGCGCGCGTGGCCACGTGGAGCTTCTCGAAGATGTGGGTGATGTGGTTGCGGACGGTCTTCTCCGCGACCACCAGCTCCCGGGCGATCCGCCGGTTGTCCAGCCCGCGCGCGACCAGGTCCAGCACCTCGGCCTCGCGGGCGGTGAGTTCGGGGAAGAGCTGCCCCGCCTCGCGCATCCTCGCCCCGGCCAGCAGGGCGGTGATCCGCCCGGCCACCTCACCGCCGAACACCGCGCCGCCCGCCGCGACCGTCCGCACCGCGTGCAACACCTCCTCCCGCCCGGCGCCCTTGACCAGGTAGCCGCGCGCGCCGGCCTGGAGGGCGGCGAGCAGGTTCCCGTCGTCGTCCGACATGGTCAGCATCAGCACCGGCGGCGGTGCCTCCTGGGCGGCCAGGTGCCGGACGGCATCCAGACCGGAGCCGTCGGGCAGCGAGAGATCCATGATCACCACGGTCGGACGGGACCTGGCGACGGCCTCCGGAACCTCGTCGACCCGCTCGGCCTCGGCGACCACCGCGATGCCCTCGGCGCTCTCCAGCGCCGCCTTGAGCCCCTCCCGGAAGAGGGGGTGATCATCGACGATCAGCACACGGACGGGCCTGTCCCCGCCGCGATCCGGGGGATCCACCGGCTCTTCTTCATCCACGCGGGCGACACTATCAGCGTCGACCTCGTGACTTTCCGTGACAAGCTCGCGAGCCCCCTCCGCGTGTCGGCTCCGGCGCACCGGGGCCACCCGGCGACCCGCGCTCAATCCCGCGGGCCCACCCGGCCCGAGCCCACGGGCCGGCCGCCCCACTCCGGCCCCGAAGCGGCACCGGGGGCGCCGACGCGGCCCAGGACGGCGGTGGCCGGGCTGCGGCGGCCGGTTCTCAGGCCGTACCGTTCGCCCGCCCGGATGTAGACCAAGTCGCCCGGGAACATCGGCACTTCGCCGAGGTCGCCGAGGAAGACGGCGGGCCCGGAGAGGATCAGCAGGAAGGCGTCGGCAGCCCGGTCCGTGTACGGGCCCCGGGCGGCGGCGGGGTCGAGGCGGACGGTGCCCACCTCCACCTGCCGCCAGGTGCGGGCGGGTGCCGATTCCGACCGCTGGGCGGGAATGGCGGCCCGGGCGGGACCGGGGACGGGACGGACGGTGAGCAGGGTGGTCGGGGTGCCGCGGACGGCGGCGAGCCGGCAGGAGGTGCCGGGGCGGTGGTGCAGGGCCTCCCCCGGGGAGAGGACGCGGCCGGCCGCGAACAGCCGGCCGGAGAGCACCACGGTCACCGACTCCACGGACTCGTAGGGGAGTTGGTCGAACCGGACACCCGGAGGCACCGCCTCCACGGTGAGTGCGGCGCGGACGGCGGGCCGCTGGTCGGGGTCGATCAGCCGTTGGAAGGCGGGCGCGGTACGGGGGACGGCGGCGGGGACGAGTATCACGAGGGGCTCCTCGGTCGGGGCCGGTCAGGGCCGGTCGCGGCGGGCGGCGCGGCGCCGGGCCGAGGCGGCCCGGATGCCGGCGGAGTGCCGGGGGACGGCGAGGGTCAGGCAGAGCAGTTCCGCACCGAGCGGTCCGGCTTCGAGGTGCAGCGCGCGGCCCCGGCGGGCCAGCAGCAGGTCTCCTTCCGAGGCCAAGTGGTCTGGCTCGTCGGAGAGTTGACCGATGACGGCGGCGCCGCGCAGCACGTGCAGGACGGTCTCGGTGTCGGGCCGGCCCGGGAGGGTGTGGTGGGCGCCCGGACTCAGCCGCAGGTGGTCGAAGGCCTCGCAGGCGCTGGCGAGCATCGGGCGCCGGGCGAGGGAGCGGATGCGCACGCGTTCGCCGTGCGGGCCGATGACGACCATGGCGGCGCCGGTGTCGGCGGTGACGATCATCCGGGGTCACCTCCTTCGCGGGGGAGCGGGACGGCCAGCAGGGCGTGGAAGTACTCCAGCCCGGCCGTCCCGGCGGTCAGGACGGTCCGGGTGCCGAGCGGCAGCACGAGGGCGGTGCCCTCGACGAGCGGCAGGCCGGCGTCAGCGCGCTCGGAGTGGTCCGCACCGTCCGGGCGCACGGCTCCCTCGGGCGGTTCGGCGAGCCCGGAGCCCGCGGTGACGTAGAGCGCGTGCTCGACACCGTCGGCGGCCACCTCGGCCTGTCGGCCCGGGTCGAGTCGTTGCAGGCCGACCCCGCGCAGCGGTCCGGCGAGCAGGCGGCCGGGGTCGACGGCGCCGCTGCGGCGCAGGTCGGTGATGACGGTTCCCGGCATGGCGGGCGCTCCTTCCGGTCGCGGGCGGGCTCTGCGGTCCGCCTCTGCGATCCACCGTGCGCCGCCCGCTGTCCCGGCCACACGGGGGTGTCGTCCCGTATCGCTCCCGCCCCGATCCCGGACGTGATCCGGCCTGGTCCCGCCCGATCCCACACGGAATCCCGGGCCCGATCCCACACGGAATCCCGGCCCGATCCCGCCCCCGTGCCGGCTCCTGTTCCGCCCTCGTCCGGCGCCCCACCCCCGCGACCGCCGCGCAACTACCTGCGTCCACCCGCGACCACCGCGCGATCGCCCCGAGACCGCCCCGAGCCGCCCGGAAGGACGTACGGTGGAACCGGAGGCCGTGTCGTGCACGTCACCGGAACCCAGTTCGCCCGCTTCGCCGACCGCACCGAGGCGGGCCGTCGGCTGGCCGCCCTCCTGGGCCGCCTGGCCGGCCCCGACACCGTGGTCGTGGCCCTGCCGCGGGGTGGCGTGCCGGTGGCCGCCGAGGTCGCGACGGCGCTCGGCGCACCGCTGGACATCTGTGTGATCCGCAAGCTCGGCGTGCCCTACCAGCCCGAGTTGGGCATGGGGGCGATCGGCGAGGACGGCGTCCGCGTGCTGAACGAGCAAGTCATCCGGTTCTCCTCGGTCACCGACGCGCAGCTGGACGAGGTGGAGCGCAAGGAGCGCGCCGAGCTGGAGCGCCGGGCCCGCCGCTACCGGGGCGACCGGCCGCCCGCCGACCTGCGCGGGCGCACCGTCGTCGTGGTGGACGACGGCATCGCCACCGGCTCGACCGCCCGGGCGGCCTGCCGGATCGTCCGGGAGCGCGGCGCGGCCCGGGTGGTGCTCGCCGTGCCGGTCGCGCCCCCGGACTGGACCGAGCGCCTCGACGATGTCGCCGACGACCTGGTCTGCGTGGCCACGCCGTCGCCGTTCTTCGCGATCGGCGAGTTCTACGCCGACTTCTCGCAGACCGAGGACGCGGAGGTGCTGCGGCTGCTCGCCGAGTCCGCCGACGACCCGCCCGCAGCCCGCACCGGGGTCGACCGGGAGTTGTCGCTGCCCGTCGCCGGGGTCCGCCTCGCGGGCCGGCTGACCGTTCCGGACGGGGCGCGCGGGGTCGTCGTCTTCGCACACGGCAGCGGCAGCGGTCGGCACAGCCCGCGCAACCGCTACGTCGCCGAGTACCTGAACCGCACCGGGCTGGCCACGCTGCTGTTCGACCTGCTCACCGAGGCCGAGGAGCCCGACCGGCGGAACGTGTTCGACGTGGCGCTGCTGGGCGCCCGGCTGACCGCCGTCGCCCGTGAGCTGGCCGGGGACGGCTCCGGGGACGCCCTCGTGCCGGAGACGCCCGGGCTGCCGCTCGGCCTGTTCGGCGCCAGCACCGGCGCGGCCGCCGCGCTGCACACCGCCGCCGAGCTGGGGCCGGCCGTGCGCGCCGTGGTCTCCCGGGGCGGTCGCCCGGACCTCGCCCCGCCGGACACGCTGGCCCGGGTGCGCGCTCCGACGCTGCTCGTCGTCGGCTCGTTGGACCCCGCCGTGCTCGACCTCAACCGGCAGGCCCGGAGCCGGCTGCGCTGCGAGACCGGGCTCGTGGTGGTGCCTCACGCGAGCCACCTGTTCGAGGAGCCGGGGACCCTGGACCGGGTCGCCGAGCTGGCGTCGGACTGGTTCCTCCGCCATCTCCCGCGCCCCACCGGCCCCGGAAGCACGTGAACGTCCCATTGCGCAGACCTCGGGCATCGCCCCCGGTCAGCAGCGCATTTTGCGCAGCCGACAGCGGGATTTTCTGATCAGCTTGTACACATTGAGCAGTCAAAAAACGACCTGTTGCCCAACCCCTCCGACAGGAGCAAGCTCTCCGCAACCACACCGCCCACCCGTTCGCGGTGCGGTCGCGATCCAGCGGAAGCCTCGACGCCGAGGCCCGAAGTGGAGGAACGAGCGATGACCCCGCAGTCCCACGCCCTTGAGTTGACCCCCGAGGAGCGCGAGGCCGGTCTTGACGCCGACCAGCTGCGCCGCCTCGTCGGCCTCGTCGAGCACGACGCGGCCGCCGACCCGTTCCCGGTGACGGCCCAGGACGCCGTCGTCTTCGTGGTCGGGAACGCCACCCAGACGGCCCAGTTCTACCAGGTCGTCTTCGGCATGGAACTGGTCGCCTATTCCGGCCCCGAGACTGGCCGCCGGGACCGCAAGGCCTACGTGCTCCGCTCCGGCTCCTGCCGCTTCGTGATCAAGGGCGGCGTCCAGCCGGACAGCCCGCTGCTCGACCACCACCGCCGCCACGGCGACGGCGTCGTCGACCTCGCCCTGGAGGTCCCGGACGTCGACAAGTGCATCGAGCACGCCCGCGCGACCGGCGCCACCATCCTGGAGGAGCCGAACGACGTCTCGGACGAGAACGGCACCGTGCGCCGCGCGGCCATCGCCACCTACGGCGAGACCCGCCACACCCTGATCGACCGCTCCCGCTACAACGGCCCGTACCTGCCCGGCTACGTCGTCGCGCAGAGCAAGGTCACCCACCCGGAGGGCTCTCCGAAGCGCCTCTTCCAGGCCCTCGACCACGCCGTCGGCAACGTCGAGCTGGGCCGGATGGACGAGTGGGTGACGTTCTACAACCGCGTCATGGGCTTCGTGAACATGGCCGAGTTCGTCGGCGACGACATCGCCACCGACTACTCCGCGCTGATGTCCAAGGTCGTCGCCAGCGGCAACCACCGGGTGAAGTTCCCGCTCAACGAGCCGGCCGTCGCCAAGAAGAAGTCCCAGATCGACGAGTACCTGGAGTTCTACAGCGGCCCCGGCTGCCAGCACATGGCGCTCGCCACCAACGACATCCTCACCACCGTGGACGTGCTGCGGGCGCGCGGCGTGGAGTTCCTGACCACCCCGGACGCCTACTACGACGACCCGGAGCTGCGCGAGCGGATCGGCAAGGTCCGGGTGCCGATCGAGGAGCTGAAGAAGCGCGGCATCCTGGTCGACCGCGACGAGGACGGCTACCTGCTCCAGATCTTCACCAAGCCGATCGGCGACCGCCCCACCGTCTTCTACGAGTTCATCGAGCGGCACGGTTCGCTCGGCTTCGGCAAGGGCAACTTCAAGGCGCTCTTCGAGTCCATCGAGCGCGAGCAGGACCGCCGCGGCAACCTGTGAGCGTCGGCCGACCCTGATTCGGCGCCGGCACTGACGAACGGTCGAGGAGGACCACGGAGATGGCGTACTACCGGCAGCTGGGCAGCATCCCGCCCAAGCGGCACACCCAGCACCGCACCCCCGAAGGCGGGCTCTACTACGAGGAGTTGATGGGCGAAGAGGGGTTCTCCTCGGACTCCTCGCTGCTCTACCACCGGGGCATCCCCTCGGCGGTGGTCAACGCGGTGCCCTGGGAGCTGCCGGACCAGTCCACGGTGCCCAACCATCCGCTCCTCCCCCGCCACCTCAAGCTGCACTCGCTGTTCGCGGACCAGGACTGGAAGTCCGCGGACGTCGTCGGCAGCCGCCGGCTCGTCCTCGGCAACGGCGACGTACGGCTCTCGTACGTCGCCGCCGGGGCCCCGAGCGAGCTCTACCGCAACGGGCTCGGCGACGAGTGCGTGTACGTGGAGTCCGGCGCCGGCACCCTCGAAACGGTCTTCGGCTCGATCGAGGTCGGGCAGGGCGACTACGTCATCATCCCCCGCGCCACCACCCACCGCTGGGTGCCGGCCGGTGACGAGCCGCTGCGCGCGTACTGCATCGAGGCGAACAGCCACATCGCCCCGGTCAAGCGCTACCTGTCCAAGTACGGACAGCTGCTGGAGCACGCGCCGTACTGCGAACGGGACTTCCGCGGACCGGTCGGACCGCTGCTGGTCGACACTCCCGGGGACGTCGACGTCCTGGTCAAGCACCGTGGCCCGAACGGGATTTCGGGCACCCGCTACACCGTGCCGCACCACCCCTTCGACGTGGTCGGCTGGGACGGCTGCCTCTACCCGTACGCCTTCAACATCAAGGACTACGAGCCGATCACCGGCCGGGTCCACCAGCCACCGCCGGCCCACCAGGTGTTCGAGGGCGACGGCTTCGTGATCTGCAACTTCGTGCCGCGCAAGGTGGACTACCACCCGCTGTCGATCCCGGTGCCGTACTACCACGCCAACGTGGACAGCGACGAGGTCATGTTCTACTGCGGCGGCGACTACGCGGCCCGCAAGGGCTCGGGCATCGGCCAGGGCTCCATCTCGCTGCACCCGGGTGGGCACACCCACGGGCCGCAGCCGGGAGCGTACGAGCGCAGCATCGGCGTGGAGTTCTTCGACGAACTGGCCGTCATGGTGGACACCTTCCGCCCGCTGGAGCTCGGCGAGGGCGGCCGGGCCGGCGAGGACCCCGACTATGCCTGGACCTGGTCCGGTCGGGGGCCCGGACGATGAGCGCACCGTCTTCGGGGATCACGATTCCCGAGCTGTTCCGCGGCCTGTTCGACGACGCGGCGGTGTTCCCCCCGGGGAACCTGCCCATCGCCCAGGCGGTGCCCGCGCACCGGGCGCACCGCGCCGCCTGGTACGCCGGGGCGGTGGGCCCGTTCCTCTGCGGGGCGGGCCGGCTCGGCGAGCTAGCTGCGGTGGTCGCGAACTCTCCCGAGGCCGCGGGCACTTCCGCGGCCTCGGATGCCACGGCGGTGACGGCCGCCGTGGCCGAAGGGGGCACGGCGGGGGCGGACGGATCGGTGGTGGCGGGCGACCCGCCGCTCAAGGTCGGGCTGGTGCTGCCGGGGGGCAGCGCCGAGCTCGCCCCGGCGCTCGCCGCCGCCGCACCGTTCGAGCTGGCCGGCGTCGAGCTGGCCACCCGGGACGCCGCCGAGGCGGTGGCCGCACTGGACCGGCTGCTGCCGCCGGATGTCCCCGCCGCCGTCGAGCTGCCGCGCGAACTCCTGCGCGGCGACGGGCTGGACGCCGCCCTGGACGTGCTGGTGGACAGCCCGTACCGGGCGAAGTTCCGCACCGGAGGGCTGGTCGCCGGGGCGTTCCCGGACGAGGAGGAGCTGGCCGCCTTCCTCACCGGCTGCGCCCGGCGCGGACTGCCCTACAAGTGCACGGCCGGGCTGCACAACGCCGTCCGGCACACCGACCGGGAGACCGGATTCGAGCACCACGGCTTCCTGAACGTGCTGCTGGCCGCGCAGGAGACCGACCGGGCCGCGGCCGCCGCGGTGCTGGCGGAGCGCGACGGAGAGGTGCTGGCCAAGGCGGTACGTGCACTGACCGAGCATCAGATCACGGTGATCCGCAACTCGTTCACCGCGTTCGGCACCTGTAGCATCGCCGAGCCCCTGGACGACCTGGCCGCGCTCGGCCTGCTCCCGTCGCCCAGTCCACTGCACCAGGAGGACCGTTGACCACCCCCCGCTGCTGGGTCACCAGCACCCAGGACTCGCCGTTCGGCGTGCACAACCTGCCGTACGGCGTCTTCACCGCCGCCGACCAGCCCGGGCGGCGCCGGATCGGCGTACGCGTCGGGGACTTCGTCCTGGACGCCGGAGCGGCGGCCCGCGCGGCCGGCGCGCCGTCCGAACTGCTGGACGCGGACTCGCTCAACCCGCTGATGGCGGCCGGGCGTCCGGTCTGGACCCGGGTGCGGGCGGACCTCACCACCTGGCTCACCGACGAGTCCTTCCGCGAGGCGCTGTCGCCCGCGCTGCTGCCCGCGAACGAGGCGGAGCTGCACCTGCCGTTCGAGGTCGCCGACTACGTCGACTTCTACGCCTCGGAGCACCACGCCACCAACCTGGGCCGGATCTTCCGCCCCGGCTCGGAGCCGCTCACCCCCAACTGGAAGCACCTGCCGATCGGTTACCACGGGAGGGCGGGCACCGTCGTGGTCTCCGGCACCCCGGTGGTGCGGCCGCACGGGCAGCGCAAGGCGCCCGCCGACGCCGCGCCGACCTTCGGCCCGTCGCGCCGACTGGACATCGAGGCCGAGGTGGGCTTCGTCGTGGGCACCCCGTCGGAGCTGGGCCGGCCCGTCGCGCTGGAGGACTTCCGCGAGCACGTGTTCGGCGTCTGCCTGCTCAACGACTGGTCCGCGCGGGACATCCAGGCCTGGGAGTACGTGCCGCTCGGCCCGTTCCTCGGCAAGTCCTTCGCCACCTCGGTCTCGCCGTGGATCGTCCCGCTGGACGCCCTGGAGCACGCCCGGGTGGCGCCGCCGCAGCGCGACGTCGAGCCGCTGGCGTACCTGGACGACCGGGGCGGCGACCCGTGGGGGCTGGACCTGGCGATGGAGGTCCGGCTGAACGGGCACCCGGTCTCCCGGCCGCCGTTCGCCACCATGTACTGGACGGCGCAACAGCAGCTGGCCCACATGACCGTCAACGGCGCCTCGTTGCGCACCGGCGACCTGTTCGCCTCCGGGACGGTCAGCGGGCCGGAGCCGGAGACCCGGGGCGCGCTGATCGAGCTGACCTGGAACGGCGAGGAGCCGCTGAAGCTCCCGGACGGGACGACCCGGACGTTCCTGGAGGACGGCGACGAGGTCACCATCACCGCCACAGCGCCCGGACCGGACGGTGCGGTGGTCGGCTTCGGCGAGGTTACGGGGCGCGTGCGGGGCTGAGGGCTCCGACGGCGCCTGCGGCTGCGGGGCGACGGGGCTGCGGGCGGCCGGGATCAGGTACGGGTAACAGGTAACAGATGACGGATGACAGCTGACAGATTTCAGATGCTGAAATCTGTCAGCTGTCATTTGTTCGTCCGGTGATCACAACTCCGAGCCTCCCCCGGTACGTGGGCCCAGGAATCGGCTGACATCGACCGGCGCCGACGGACGTCGACGCCGCCGAGGGACGGGAGCGGGCCCGATGAGCGCACAGGTGGCGGAGGTCCAGGCGTTCCTGGACGGCGGCCTCGGACGGATCGTGCTGAACCGTCCGCGGGCGCTCAACTCGCTCACCCGCGACATGGTCACCGCCCTGCGCGTCACCTTGGACGA
The DNA here is from genome assembly GCF_055575155.1 of Kitasatospora sp. NPDC034533. NCBI lineage: Bacteria > Bacillati > Actinomycetota > Actinomycetes > Kitasatosporales > Streptomycetaceae > Kitasatospora > Kitasatospora sp. NPDC034533. Next base: position 72,895 of record NZ_JBVITE010000010.1, on the reverse strand, counting down.
CTGGGCCGCTGACGACCGGATACGCGCCGTCGCACTGACCGGCGCCGGCGAGCGCGGCCTGTGCGCGGGCGGCGACGTCCGCATGATGCACGAATCGGCCAAGGCCGGCGGGGCCGACGCCCGGGCGTTCTTCCGCGACGAGTACCGGTTGAACGCGCTGATCGCGCGCTACCCGAAGCCGTACGTCGCGGTCCTCGACGGCATCACCATGGGCGGCGGCGTCGGCGTGTCCGCCCACGGCACGGTGCGGATCGTCACCGAACGCTCCAGGGTCGCGATGCCCGAGACCCGGATCGGCCTCGTCCCGGACGTCGGCGGCAGCCGTCTGCTCGCCCTCGCCCCGGGCGAGCTGGGCACCCATCTCGGCCTCACCTCCGCCTCGATGGGCCCGGGGGACGCCCTGCTGTGCGGGTTCGCCGACCACTTCGTGCCCTCGGCGCGCGTCCCGGACCTGCTCGCCGCCCTGGGCCGGAGCACCGCGGACGCGACCGAGGTCGGCGCCACCGAGATCGACTCCCTGGTCGCCGCGCACGCCGAGCCCGCACCGCCCGCCGCCCTGGCCGCCCAGCGGGCCTGGATCGACGGCTGCTACACGGCAGACACCGTCGAGGAGATCGTCGACAGCCTGTTCGACTCCGGCGTCCCGGAGGCGAAGGAGGCCGCCGAAGCCGTCCTGGCGAACTCCCCCACCGCCGTCAAGGCCACCCTGGCCGCACTGCGCCGTGCCCGCACGCTCCCCTCGCTGGAGGCGGTGCTCGACCAGGAGTACCGGGTCTCGTGCGCCGCCCTGGACAGCCACGACCTGGTCGAGGGCATCCGCGCCCAGGTGATCGACAAGGACCTCGCTCCCCGCTGGGAGCCCGCGACGCTCGCCGAGGTGACGGAGGCGGACGTCGCACGCTACTTCGCCCCGCGCGAGGGCGACGAGCTCGGCCTGGCCTGACCCCGGCCCCGGCTCCCCACCGGCACCCCTGGAGTCCGCCGTGAACCACCCGGTCCCGCCGTCCGCCCCGACCGACGGAGCCGCCCCCGCCGGCCACCGGCCGCTGATCGAGGCCTTCCGCCGTCAGGACCCGGAGGTGGGACGGCTGCCGGCCGACCACGTCCTGGCGTACGCCCGGCACACCGACTGAGCCACCTCGGGGTGGACGCCGATCGGTGACGGTCGCGCGCTCGCCGCGCGGCCCGCCGGGGCGAGGTCAAGGCGGAGACCGTACGGCGGACCGCGGAACGGTACGGCGTCAGGTTCTGAGCGGCGCCGCTCCCACCCCTCCGCCGCCTGGTGATCGGCGTCTCGCATACCAAGACTGGCGCGAGGCGGCTCGTGTCGTAGATCGTTGGGTGGTCAGGGCGCGCCCGTGCGGCGCCGAGCAGCGGACATGGGAGTCGACGGCGATGACCGAGACCGAGACCTACGAGACGATCCTGGTCGAGCGCAAGGGCCGGGTGGGGCTGATCACGCTCAACCGCCCCAAGGCGCTCAACGCGCTCAACACCCAGCTGATGAACGAGGTGGTGGCCGCCGCCACCGCCTTCGACCGGGACCCGGAGATCGGCTGTCTGGTGATCACCGGCTCGGAGAAGGCCTTCGCGGCCGGCGCCGACATCAAGGAGATGCAGGGCAACCGGTTCCCGGACGTCTACCTCGACGACTGGCTGGGACCGTGGGACCGGCTCGGCGCGCTGCGCAAGCCGGTGGTGGCGGCGGTGGCCGGGTTCGCGCTGGGCGGCGGCTGCGAGCTGGCGATGCTGTGCGACATCCTGCTGGCGGCCGACACCGCGAAGTTCGGGCAGCCGGAGATCAAGCTCGGCGTCATCCCCGGCATCGGCGGCTCGCAGCGGCTGACCCGGGCGGTCGGCAAGGCCAAGGCCATGGAACTGTGCCTGACCGGGCGGATGATGGGCGCCGAGGAGGCCGAGCGGGCCGGGCTGGTCTCCCGGATCGTCCCGGCGGACCAGCTGCTGTCCGAGGCGCTGGCCACCGCCGAGACGGTCGCGGCGATGTCCACCCCGGCGACGATCATGATGAAGGAGAGCGTCAACCGCGCCTTCGAGACCACCCTCGCCGAGGGCGTCCGCTTCGAACGCAGGCTCTTCCACGCGGCCTTCGCCACGGCCGACCAGAAGGAGGGCATGGCGGCCTTCGCCGAGAAGCGCCCGCCGGAGTTCACCAACCGCTGACGGGACCGGCCTGCTGACCGATGACAGGTGACAGCTGACAGCTGACAGATTTCAGTGTTCAGCTTTCAGATTTCAGATGTTGAAATCTGAAAGCTGAAAGCTGTCACCTGTCAGTCTCCCCCCGGCCACCGCCGCCTCTCTCCCGTCTCCCTCCCCCGACGCTCACTCCTCCACCGCCACCGTGTTCAGCCGGGCGAGCCCACTGCGGGTGGCGGCGACCACGATCTGGTCGCCCGGAGTGAGCCGCCGGGTGCGGTCCGGGAAGTTCCACTGCAACGGCCCACCACGGGAGAAGCGCACGGCGATCACCCGGACGCCGCCCGGGTCCTCCAGGTCGTGGCGGTTCAGCCCGATCAGCCCGCTGCCGTCCTCCACCCTCAGCTCCGCGATCAGCAGCACGTGCCGGAGCACCGACAGCGTGCCCCGCACCTCGCGCCCCATCAGCGCCGCCGCGAAGGCGGGCGCGGCCAGGTAGGACACCGACCGGGAGGCCGCGTTGTCCAGCGTCCGGTAGAAGTGACTGGCGAAGTCGTCCTCGAACAGCCGTACCACCACCCGGACTTCGGGATTGCCGTGGCGCGCCTCCAGGGCCGCTTCCAGATTGGTGGCATCGTCCCCGCTGACCGCGACCAGCGCCCGGCTGTGCTTCAGCCGCGCCCGGCGCAGTTGCTGCTCGAACGGACCGTCCCCCATCACCACCGGAATCCCCAGGGCCCGTACGGCGGCGATGCCGCGCGCCTGCGGGTCCCGCTCCATGCAGACCACCGGCACACCCATGTCGTGCAGTTGGGTCGCCACCCGGGTGCCGACGTTGCCGAGGCCGACGACGATCACGTGGTCCCGGGTGCCCGCCCCGGGGTTGCGCGGCTGCCCGCGCCGCCCGGAGCCCAGCACCTCGACCGCGATGGCGGTGGCCACCGGCGCGAAGGTGATCCCGCAGATGGTGATCACCACCTGTGCGACCCGCTGCCAGAACCCGCCGGTGCCCGTCCCGGAGGCGATGTCGGAGAGCTGGTCCGGCTGGGCGGCACCGGCCAGGTCGAGCAGCGCGATGTAGACGGTCCAGCCGAAGTTCCGGTTGAGGTACCAGAGCACCCCGAAGGACAGCAGCACCGCCGCGAGCGCCGTGAGCAGCACCAGCCGCATCCGGGCGCTGGTGAAGAAGCGCATGGTGTCGAGCAGCCGCCAGCGCAGCCGCCGCGTCCAGTCGATCGGCTCCCGGGGTTCCATCCGCAGCACCTGGAGCGCCGCCCTGCCACCCTGCTCCGGCTCCTCGGCGGCCGGCGGCGCCGGCTCGCGCCGCACACCGCCCGCGCGGATCGGGCCGTCGTCGCCGAACTCGCTGGCGAGCCGCACGAAGTCGGCCGAATCCCCCCGCTGTTCGGGCAGCAGCCGCATCCTGCCGACGTCCTGCCGGTCGATGTGGTCGGCGACCACGCAGATCCGGTCGGAGGTGATGTCGTCGTCGAACGCGATGTGCAGGTAACGCCCGTCCACCTCCACCGAGTTGGGCCGCCCGAGCGCGGCCGAGGCGAAGGCCGGCGCGGCGGTGGCGGATCCGGAGAGCGCGGCGCCGTTCTTGAGCAACCGCTCGATGTTCTCACCGAGCCGCTGGTTGAACATCCGGAACACGATGCGGATGTCCGGGTTGTGGTTCTGGGCGCTGAGCGCGGCGTGGATGTTCTCCTGGTCGCTCCCCTCGACCAGGGCGAGACCGCGTGCGGTGCCGACGGACACCGCGCGCAGCGCCTCCTCAGTGACACTGGCGTACTCCACGACGGCGGCGACGCCGGAGAGTTGATCGATCTGCGGCGCGTGGTCGCGGGTCCGGTCGGCGACCAGGACGACGACCGGCACGTCGTAGTGTTCGATGAGTTCCAGGACCAGTCGATGGGCCAGCGCATTGCCCCCGCAGACGATGTAGTGCTGGCTGATCGGCTCGACCGGAGGGGTCCCCCACCCTTCAGAAGTCATATCGAAGGATGGTATCGGCCGAAAATGTCCGGAACATGGCGTTCCGGCGACCGCCGCGAATCACCCGAACGGCCGTATCCGGCGCGCGGTCCGATGTCGGCGCGGAGAGGCTGGGGTTCGTTCCCTGCCCATCAGCCGGCCGTCCCGTACGCCTCGTGAGCCGCGCGCGTCACCCGACCCGCACGTCACACGCGGGGCCCGACCCGTCGTCCGGCGTCAACCCGAGGAGTGCGCCCCCGTGGTCTCCCCGATCATCACCCCCGACGGTTCCCCGGTCCGGGGCCCGCTCGGACTGCTCGCCAAGGCCGCCTGGCAGATCCTGCTGGTCGCCGGAATCGCCTCGCTCGCCCTCGGGATCGTGGTCTTCGCCTGGCCCAGGGAGACGCTCCTGGTGGTGGGCGTGCTGTTCGGCCTCTACCTGCTGGTGATCGGCATCGTGCAGCTGGTCGCCGCGTTCGGCACCCACGCCACCACCGCGCTGCGGGTACTGGCCTTCATCAGCGGCGCGATCTGCGTACTGCTGGGGCTGCTCTGCTTCCGCAGCGCCGTGCAGTCCCTGCTGCTGCTCGCCCTCTGGATCGGTATCGGCTGGCTGTTCCGCGGCATCACCCAGCTCGCCGCCGCCATCTCCGACCCGCTGATGCCCGCCCGCGGCTGGCAGGCCTTCGCCGGCGTGGCCAACACCCTGGCCGGTGTGCTGCTGATGGTGTGGCCGGTCGGGTCGATCGCCGCGCTGACCGTGCTGGCCGGGTGCTGGCTGGTGATCCTCGGACTGGTCGAGATCGTGACGGCGCTCCAGGTGCGCAGTCGGGCCAAGCAGATCCCGTCCGGGGTCTGACAACCCCCCACTTCGTGCCGCCGTGAGGCCGTGTCCCATCGGGGCACGGCCTCACAGCCTGGCGCAGCGAGGTCCTGGGCGCAGCGAGCTACGGGCGCGCAGTGAGCTACGGGCTCGGGGCGAGGTCACGGGCGCGGGGCGTAGCCGATCCGGAAGGTGGCGGCCTCCAGGCGTTCCGGACTGAGCCGGACGCCGGTCAGCCGCTCGGCGAGGGCGAAGGCGGCCTCGGTGTGCAGGTCGTACGCCTCCGTCTCCAGCTCGAAGCCGCAGGCCGTCAGCAGTTCGGGGACACCGGGAGCGTCGGCGTCCGAACCGTCCCGCTGGTCGGGGAAGAGCGGCTCGAAGTCAAGTCGCCGAATGCCGTGCTCCCACCAGTGGAAGTGGTCGACCGCCATGGAGTTGCGGAAGTGCGAGACCAGTCGGGTGCCTTCGCCGAGCCGGGGAACGACCTCGTCCAGGGCGCCGAGGTAACCGAACGGTTCCACGGCGAGCGCCCAACCGCCGAGTTCGGCGACGGCTACGAGCACCCGGTCGTCGTCCTCGGAGTCGAACAGGTCCCCGGTGTTCCCGTCTTCCCCGTCCTCGCCTTCCTCCCCGTCCTCGAAGGACTCCCAGGCCGCGATCACCGCATCCAGCCCCGTGACCTCACGGCCGGGCGGGGCGTCGAAGCGGCGCAGCAGTTCGTCGGCGGAGATCCCCTGAACCTGGGTGAGGCAGTAGGCCTCGCCCAGCACGGGATAGCGCTGCTCGAACCAGGTGTAGTCCGTGGCGTGTGCGGTCATGACGGGGATGCTGCCAGACGCCTCGGACACCGCTCACCGGGGTTGTGCCCGCCGAACCGGCTCCGTCACAGCCAGACCGGCTCGTCCGTCCCCCAGCGCCCCGGTGGGCGCGACCAGTCGGCGGGCGCGCCCTCGTACCCGATCGGCGGCAGTGCGTGGCGCAGCCGTCCGTAGGCGGAGTCGGTCTCGGCCAGCCAGTGGGTGGGGTCGTACGGTTCACCCGAAGCCCCCCGCGGTGCCTCCGGTTCGATGCCGTGCAGCAGCCAGGCGGCCGTGCCGGCGAGGGAGAGTCGCAGGTGGCGGCCACCGGGGCGGCGGGTGCGCTGGTCGGTGAGGGCGCGCAGGACGGCTGCGGCGATGAGGTAGCCGGTGCCGTGGTCGAGGGCCTGGGCGGGCAGCACGCCCGGACGCCCGTCGGGGGCGGCCTCGTGGTCGGCGATGCCGACGCCCGCCTGGACCAGGCTGTCGAAGCCGCGCCGCCCGGCCCAGGGGCCGGTCCAGCCCCAGGCGCAGAGTTGGACGAGGATCAGGTCCGGCCGCCGGGCGAACAGCGCGTCGGGGCTGAGGCCGTGGGTGTCGAGGGCGCCGGGGCGGTAGCCACTGACGACGACGTCGGCGGTGGCGAGCAGTTCCTCGAAGGCTGCGCGGTCGGCCGGTTCGGCGAGGTCGAGGCGGGTGGAGCGCTTGCCGAAGCCGGTGTCGGCGTGGGCGTCATCGGCCTCGGGGAGCCGGGGCGAGTCGATCCGCAGGACGTCGGCGCCGAGCAGGGCGAGCGTCCGGGTGGCCACCGGTCCGGCGATCACCCGGGTGAGGTCGAGGATCCGGATTCCGGCGGCGGGCCGGTCCACCGGGGCCCGGGTGAGCGGGCGGACGGGCGCGGATCCGGCTGCGGCACCGACCTCCAGGTGCTCCACGAGGGGGTGCCCGATCGGACTCACCGGCGCGACTGCCACTGCCAGCGCCCCTGCCTCGTACGCGCGCTCCTGGACCTGCTCGGCGGGCAGCTGGCCGAGTGCCTCGGCGAGTCGCTCGGGCCCGGCGTCGGCGGCGAGGCCGAGGGCGGAGAGCAGCCGGGTGCGGTGGTGCGGGTAGTTGGCGTGGGTGCGCACCCAGCCGTCGGCGGTGCGCCAGAAGCCGGAGTGCGGGGCGAAGGTGACGGGTGTGCGGCCGTCGACCGTCAGGTGCCGCTCGCTGACGAAGGCGGTGGCGACGGCGCCCTGGTTCACCCGGACGGCGGGGACGGACGCCAGGTCGGGCGAGGGGACGGGCAGGGCGACGGACGCCGGACCGATCTCGGCAGTGGATGCGGGGCCGCCGGTGCGGTGGGCGGCGAGCTCGGCGGCGGCCAGCGAGCAGACCGCCACGGTGGCCCGGGCCAGCTGGCGCACCGGCAGCCCGGAGGGCAGGACGTCCTCCGGGCCGTGGAAGGTCACCCGCTCCAGCAGTTCGGCCGGTCCGCCGAGGGCCGCCCAGGCGTGGGCGGTGGGGCGGTCGCCGGGGCCGGCCGCCCCGGCGGTTCCGGTGGTACCGGTGTTTCCGGCCGTTCCGGCCGACCCGGTGGTTCCGGCCGACCCGGCGGTTCCGGCCCGCCCGGAGGCTCCGGAAGCTCCGGAAGCTCCGGCGGTGTCTGCGGGCAGCGGACGTTCTGTCATGCCCGGCATTGTGCTCCCCTTCTCAGGCGCTCGCTGTGACGCCCGCCACCAGCATCAGCAGCACCGCCGAGACCACGGTCATCCGGCGGGCCGCCCGCGGGGTGCCGCCGAACCGGCCGCCGAGGCGCCCGCTGGCGTGCGCGACCAGCCCGTACACCACCGCGCAGGCCAGCACGTTCAGGGAGCCGAGCGCGAGCACCTGCCCGCCGACCGGCAGCGAGGCCTCCGGGTCGACGAACTGCGGCACCAGGGAGAGGTAGAGCAGCAGCCCCTTGGGGTTGAGCAGCGCGGTCAGCATGCTCTGGCGCAGCACCGTCGCGGTGGGCTGCGGCTTGGGCTCGGCCAGAGCAGCCGCGCCCCCGCCCTTGCGCAGTGCGAGCAGCATCATGACGGCCAGCACCAGCAGGTACGCGGCGCCGGTGAAGCGCAGCACGGGCAGGGCGGCCGGGACGGCACGCAGCGCGGCGGCCAGCCCGGCGCTGGACAGCAGGGTGTGGACGGCGTACCCGGCGCAGACCCCGCCGACCGCGGTGAGCGCGGCGCGCCGGCCCTGGCCGAGGCCGCGGGCGGCGATGTAGAGCCAGTCGGGGCCCGGGGTGCAGACCAACAGCAGGTCGACTCCGAGGAAGAGGAGGAGGGCGTGGGTGTCCATGAGCGTGGGCGTGCCTGTCGTGCTCGTCGTGGTGGGGGGCGGCGGTCGGCCGGGGTCGTCCCGGCCGAGGGCCGCAGGTGTCCCGGTGGTGGGCCGCGACGGCCCGTGCGGCCGGTGCGGTCACTGAAGGTAGCCGGAGCGGGCTGGCACGCGATGGCCACTTCGTGCCGACCAAGGTGGCGTTTTGGCAGAATGTTGCGCCATGGACCGAATCGACCGCAGAATCCTCCGCGAGCTCCAGCGGGAAGGGCGCCTGACCAACGCCGAGCTGGCCTCCCGGGTGGACCTCACCCCCTCGCCCTGCCTGCGCCGGGTGCGCCAACTGGAGCAGGACGGCGTGATCCGCGGCTACCGGGCGGTGCTGGACGGCGCGGCGGTCGGTCGTGGCTTCCAGCCCTTCGTGACGATCACCATGCGTCACGAGGACCAGGTGACGGTCGCCGAGTTCGAGCGCCGGGTGGCCGAGCTGCCCGAGGTGGTCGAGGCGCACCGCCTGTTCGGCGAGCCGGACTACCTGCTGCGGATCGCGGTGGCCGACATAGCCGCGTACGAGCGCTTCATCACCGATGTGCTCTCCGGCCTGCCGGGCATCGCGCAGGTCAACTCACACCTGACGATGAAGCAGGTGAAGGCGGACCGGGGGCTGCCGATCGGCGGGTAGGGTGCGAACCGGAGCCTGTGCGACTGTCCGTACGGGCGGGGCGACGCACCGCGACATGGGGGCTGAATTGCGTGTGATCCACCGTCTCGACCTGGGGTACTTCGTCCGGCCGGCCGCCGAGGTGGGAGGTCCCGAGCCGCGGGTGGAACCGGTGCTCGCGTACCTGGTCCGGTGTCCGGAGGGACTGCTGCTGTTCGACACCGGAATCGGCGGCGGCGAGCCGGAGACCGAGGCGCACTACCGCCCGGTGCGCCGCCCGCTGCCGGAGGCGCTCGCCACGGCGGGGGTCGCCGTCACCGACATCGACCTGGTGGTCAACTGCCACCTGCACTTCGACCACTGCGGTGGCAACCCGCTGTTCGCCGGCACGCCCGTCCTGGTCCAGTCCGACGAGCTGGCCGCCGCCCGGCGCGGAGGTCACACCATCGACGCGCTGGTCGACTTCCCGGGTGCCGAGTACCGCGAGCTCGACGGGGAGGAGGAGGTCTGGCCGGGCGTGCGGGTGCTGCCCACCCCCGGCCACACCGCGGGCCACCAGTCGTTGCTGGTCGACCGCCCGGGCGGTGGGCCGGTCCTGCTGGCCGGGCAGGCCTACGATTTCGCCTCCGAGTACGGCCAGGCGCTGCTCGCCCGGCGGGCGGCACGCGAGGGCGTGGCCGCGCCGCTGCCCGGCTTCCGCGCCTGGCTCGACCGGGTGGCGGAGCACGCGCCGCGGCGGGTGCTGTTCGCGCACGACCACGCGGTGTGGGAGCCGACCGGGTAGAGGTGGCTCCGCGCCGCGGCCGGGCCCGGCTCGGCTCGGTCCGGCCTGGCTCGGCCTGGCTCGAACCGGCCTCGGACCCCGCCTCGGAACGGCTTCGAACCGACTTCGAACCGGCTTCCGACCGGCTTCGGACCGTCAGAAGGTGAAGCGCAGCGAGCGGACCCGGTGGTCGAAGCTGGACGGGACGAGCTCCGGTTCGCCGACCGACCGTGCCTCGGGCAGGCGGGTGAACAGCTCGCGGAACAGCACCGTCATCTCCTGCCGGGCCAGGTGCGCGCCGAGACAGTAGTGCGGACCGCCTCCGCCGAAGCCGAGGTGGGGGTTGGGCGCGCGGGTGATGTCGAAGGCCTCCGGGTCGGGGAAGACCTCCTCGTCCCGGTTGGCCGAGCCGTAGAACAGGGCGACCTTCTCCCCCGCGCGCAGCAGGTGGCCGCCCGGGCCGCCCAGCTCGTGGTCGACCGCGAGGGTCCGGTTGAACTGGATGATCGGCGCGGAGTGGCGGACCATCTCGTCCACCGCGCCGTCGAGCAGCCCGTCGAGGTCGGCGAGCAGCAGTTCGCGTTGCTCGGGGTTGGCGGTCAGCAGGTGCAGGCCGTGGGCCAGCGCGTTGCGGGTGGTCTCGACCCCGGCCACCAGCAGCAGGCTGAAGAAGGCACCCAGCTCACGCCCGGTGAGTCGGCGGCCGTCCACGTCGGCGGTGACCAGCGCCGAGATCAGGTCCTCCTCCGGCCGCCGGCGGCGCTGGCGGCCGATCCCGGCGACGATGCCCTGCATCCGGGCGAGCGCCCGCAGCCCGCGCCCCGGCACCCTGAGCCTGCGGCGCAACGGGCGGCCCACTCCGGTGTCCTCGGAGGTGCGGTTGACCAGGTCGAGGATGGTGCGGCGCGGCTCCTCGGGGATGCCCATCATGGTGCAGATCACCTGGAAGGGGAGTTCGGCGGCGACCGCGGTCACGAAGTCCTCCGGCCGCTCCCGCTCGATCCGGTCGACCAGCTCGGTGCTGATCCGCCGGACGTCCCCCTCGACCTGGTCGAGCAGTCGCGGGGTGAAGGCCCGCGAGACGATCTTGCGCAGCTGGGCGTGACGGGGGTCGTCCAGGTTGACCATCGAGTCGCCGAACAGCAGCCGGACCCAGCGGGCCGGGACGGGGGTGGTCACGCCGGGGCCGCTGAGGAAGACGGCGGGGGTGCGGCTGGCCTCGACCACGTCGGCGTGGCGGACCAGGGCGTGGAAGCCCCTGCCGGTGGCGCGGTCGCCGAAGAACACCGGGGCGGGGCGGCGGCGCAGCTCGGCGAAGGCGGCGGCGCGGTCGGCGGCGGGCAGCTGCCAGAAACGGGGGTCGGCGAGGTCCGCGGGGGCGGCGGGCTGGGCCTCGACTGCGGGCTTGGTCTCGACGGCGGTTTCGGCCTCGACGGCGGGGTCGGTCGGCTCCTCGGCCTTCGACGACTCGGCGGACTCGGTCGACTCGGCGGGCTCGGTGGAATCGGCGGCCCCGGCCGGGTCGGCGGCTTCAGCGGCGCCGGACGGCTCGGACGGCTCGGCGGCTTCGGCTCGTTCCGTCGGCTTCTCGGCCTTCACCGCGCCGCCCGGCTCGGCCGGCTCGCCGGCCTCGGCCACGTCGGCCGGTTCAGCGGGCTCAGCGGGCTCAGCCGAGCCGTTCTGCTCGGCGGCCTCGCCCTGCGCGACCTGCTCGGTCGGCGCCTGGGCCTCGTTCTTGACCTCGGCCTCGGCCGGATCGGACTGCTCGACGCGGTCCTCGGCCTGGGCCGGAGCCTTCGCCTGTGCCGGGGCGGTCGCCTGCGCCGGGACCGTCGGCTCCGTGGTGGCAGCGGACTCGGCAGTGTCGGCGATGGGCGCCGAGGCATCCGTCGGGGTCTTCAAGACCGGACCTCCCTACTTCTGGATGGCATCGTCCCGGTACGCACCGCACTGGGTGGAGCACATTTAGTGAGCAGGCGATCGGCGCTGTCAAACCGCCCCGATGGTCCTACGAGCGGTTGGTCTGGTCGGCACGCCGGTACGACACCCGGGCCTGACCGGTCAGCCGGGGCTCGAACCGAGGGGCCGCCGGGCGAGTGGCCGGGGGCCGGGCCAAGGGCCGCCGGGCGGGCGGCCGGGCATGGTCTCACGGCACAGAACCGGCCATGACCGGAGGGTGCGGTACGGGCCGGGCAGTGGTGGTGCGACGATGAGTGCCATCGTGATGACCGACCGGATCCGCCTGCTGCGCGCCGTGGTCTTCGCCGCGCTGTGCGTGGCGATGGCCGCCACCGCGCACGTCGCGATGGCCGGTTCCGGAGTCTCCCCCACCGTGCTGACCGGCGCGCTCGGAGCGGTGCTCGGGCTGACCTGGCTGCTCGCCGGGAAGCGGCGCGGACTCGGGGTGATCAGCCTCTGGATGGTGGTGGCGCAGATCGCGCTGCACCAGCTGTTCGAACAGGCCGGGGCGGTCTCCCGGGGAGGCGGCGGCCTCGGTCGGCTCGCCACCACGGATTGGGCCGCCCTGCTGCTCTGCAACCCCGACCGCGTGCCCGGTGGGCTCTCCCCGGTCGAACTGGCCCGGATGGCGGGCATCGACCCGGACGTCCCGCCGACCGCCGGCAGCCTGCGGCCGACGGCGAGTACGCACCACGCCGCCTCGGGGACCATGGCCCCTGGGGGGACCCCGGCCCTGGAGCCGGGTCTGCCCGGGCCGGGGGGAATGCCCGCCGGCCCGCATCTGATGCCCGACGGGACTCTTCACGGCGGCGGGTCGTACGGGATGGCGCAGGACCTGATGGGCGAACCGGCGCACGCACCGGCGCACGCCATGGCGCACGGGATGTCCCACGGCTTGTCGCCGGGCATGACCGCCGCCCACGTGCTCGCCGCGCTGGCGTGCGCGCTCCTGCTCTGGCGCGGTGACGCGGCGCTGGTGAGGCTCTTCGAGCTGCTCGGCGCGCTCGGCTCGGTGGTCGCGGGGGCGCTGCTGCTCCCGCTGGTGGCGCTGTTCGCGCGCCCCTTCGGCTACCGGGCACCGACGCCGCCCCGCCCGGCGGACGACCGGGCCCGGCCGTGCCGGTCGGCGCTGCTGACGCATGCCGTGGTCCGGCGGGGGCCCCCGGCGTTCGCCCTCGCCTGCTGACGCGCCCGCCGCTCCCCACCTCGTCCCCGGCCACCTCCGGTCGCCGGGACGTTCGCGACGGGCAGGTCGCCCTGCGGTGCGGCCGCGCCTTCGCGCCGCCGTGCCGTCAGGGTCCGGGCCCGCGCCCGCCGCCGTGACTCCCCAGGTCCGGGCGTGCCGCGCGGCCGCCCATCGACGCCGACGGCGCCGCCCTGCGCGGCGCCGTTCCCCCGCCTTCCCTCGGGACCTTCCCATGCCTGACTTCGACGGCGCACCGGCTCCGGCCCGCGCCACCGTCCCGCCGTTCACGCCCCTCCGCGCGCGCCGATCCCGGCTATTTCTGCTCGGGGGGCTCCTCGCCCGTCCGATCTTCACCCAGTCGGACCAGCAGCCGCGTCGACCAATCGGGCGAAGGCCCGTCCGCGGCGCCCGTCCGCACCCGAGCGCGCAGCCGCTCCGCGCGGGCCAGCCAGTCCCGGCAGCCGGTGCAGCGCGCGACGTGCTTGTCCAGCCGGATCTCCGGCAGACCGCTCGGCTCACCGTCCAGCCGGGCGGACAGGGCCGTGCGAAATTGCGCGCATCTCATATGACCATCGTCCCGTACGGCCATGGCGCCGGGACCGCCCGGGTCGGAGGCCGCCGTGGATGACGAGCAGCTCACCGCGCTCGCGCTGACCGCCCGCTCCGGGCGGGCGGCGGACGTCGAGGCCTTCATCCGCGCGACCCAGCGGGACGTCTGGCGCTTCGTCGCCCACCTGACCGACGTGCAGTCCGCCGACGACCTCGCCCAGGAGACCTTCCTGCGCGCGCTGCGCGGTCTGCCCTCGTTCGCGGGGCGATCCTCGGCCCGCACCTGGCTGCTGTCGATCGCCCGGCGCACGGTGATCGACCGGTACCGGATGGCGGCCGCCCGCCCGCGCTGCGCGGTGCTGCCGGACTGGCAGGAGGCCGCCGAGCGGCAGGGCGGCACACCGACGGCCGGGTTCGAGGACGGGATCGCGCTCGGCGACCTGCTCGAACGGGTGCCCGCCCAGCGGCGGGAGGCCTTCGTCCTGACGCAGGTGGTCGGACTGAGCTACGCGGAGGCCGCCGCGGTCGTCGGCTGCCCCGTCGGGACCGTCCGCTCCCGGGTCGCCCGGGCGCGGGAGGAACTGGTGGCCCGTCTGCGCGCCGCCGAGGCCGGGGAGCTCGCGGCCGCCTGCTGAGCGGCGGGCGCCTCCGGCAGCGGCCGGTGACGAATGACAGACAACAGATGACAGATGACAGCTGACAGATTTCGAAATCTGTCAGCTGTTGCCTGTTCGCTGAAACCTGTCATCCGTCAGCCCCGCTCCCCTCGGGCCCCGGAAAAATTCCGCCAGATGTTCGGAACCGGAACCCCCGCGCCCCCGACTGCTGTACCGGACCCCGCCGCCGAGGTGGCGTCCGGTACGGCAGCACGGAAAACGGAGGGACTCGATGGCGGCGCGACCACACCCGGCCACCACCGCCCTGACGGAATGTCAACAAGCTTCGGCCGACCGCTGGAGCCTGGTCATAGCCGCCGGCCTGCTGTCGTTCGTCGCGATGCTCGACATGAACGTGGTCAACCTCGCGCTGACCGACATCTCGACCGGCCTGCGGGTGTCCCCCGGAGTGGCCCAGTGGGCCGTCCTCGGCTACCAACTCCCGCTCGTCGCCCTGCTGTTGCCCGCCGGGCGCTGGCTGGACCAGGTCGGCACGCGGTCGGCCCTGCTGCTCGCCGTCGGCTGCTTCGCCGCGTGCAGTGCCCTGGCCGCCTGTGCCCCCTGGGCCGGCTGGCTGATCGCGGCCCGGCTGACGCAGGGCGCCTTCGGGGCCGTGCTCTTCGTCCTGATGCCGGTGCTCGCCGCGACCTCCGTCCGGCCCGAACTGCGCGGCCGGGCGATGAGCGTGCCCGCGACGCTCGGTCCGCTCGGCGCCGTCACCGGACCGGTGGTCGGCGGGCTGCTGCTGGACCACGTCGGCTGGCGGGCGATCTTCCTGGTCAAGCTCCCGGTCTGCCTGGCCGCCTTCCTGATCGTCCGGCGGCACGCCCCTCGTCACGGCGGGCTGCGGCCGCCCGACCGGGCCTCGCTCGGCGACGCCGCGCTGATCGGCGCCGCCGTGGCCGCCGTCCTGCTCGGGCTCACCCTGGCACCCCGGGCGCCGCAGTGGCTGCTGCTCACGCTGCCCGCCGCGCCGCTGGCCTTGCTCTGGCTGCGCCGCCCGGGCGGGCGGCCCGTCGCGGAGGTGCTGCGGGCCGGCCGAACCACCGGGGCCAGCGCCTCCGTCCTGGCACTCGCCTCCGGTTTCGCTGCCTGCCACTACCTGCTCGCCCAGCACCTTCGCGGCCCCCGGGGAGAGAGCGCCACCACGACCGCGCTCACCATGCTGGCGTTCCCGCTCGGCATGGTGCTGGCCAGCCGGATCGGCGGGCGGCTGGCCGACCGCCGGGGCGCCCGCACGACGGCACTGACCGGTGCCGCCGTCACCACCCTCGGGCTGGCCCTGCTCGTCCCCCTGGACAGCGGCTGGTCCGCCCCCGAGATCGCCGCGCGCCTCGCCCTCGCCGGGGCCGGAATGGGCCTCAACGGCGGGCCCACCCAGGCCCTGGTGATGTCCGCCTCCCCGCCCGGAAGGCTCGCCACCGCCGGTTCCGCCGTCCAACTCGCCCGCAGCCTCGGCTTCGCGCTCGGCCCGGCCCTCGCCACCGCCGCCGCCCTGGCCGGCGACCGCACCACCGCCGGGACACGCGCCGGCATCGCCCTGGCCGCCCTGGTCGCGTCGACGGCGGTCGTCCTGCTCGCCCTGCACCGACCCCGCGCCCGCGCCTGACCACGCCACCTGCCGAAACCCCCTCCCTCCCAAGGATCACCCCAGATGAGCGACACCACCCCCGACCGCCCGCGCTGCCCGTACGGCGGCGACGGCCCCCTCCCCTCCCCCGTGCCGCTGTACGGCCCGGCGTTCAAGCGCGATCCGTACCCCCTCTACCGGCGGATGCGCGAGGCCGGGCCGGTGCACCGGGTGGAGTTCCCGAGCGGCATCCACGCCTGGCTGGTCACCGGCTACCGGGCCGCCCACGCGGCCCTCAACGACCCCCGCCTGGGCAAGAACCACGCCCTGGGCAACGACAATTGGCGCCGACGCGCCTCGATCATGCCGGAGCCGCAGCACTCACAGCTCCAGGTCCACCTGCTCCACCAGGACCCGCCCAAGCACACCACGATGCGCCGCCTCGTCCTGGACGCCTTCGCCCCGCGCCGGGTGGAGTCGCTGCGGCCCCGCTTCCGGGCGCTGGCCGACGCGCTGGTGGACCGGCTGCCGGAGTCCGGCGCTGCGGACCTGGTGGCCGGCTTCGCCGCTCTCTACCCCTTCCGCGTCCTCGCCGAAGTCATCGGCCTGCCGCCCGGGTTGGCGGAGCGCTTCGACCGGGACTGGGGCAAGGTCGTCCAGCCGGTCGGCCCACGGGATCCCGGCCGCCCCGCCTACGAGGCTCGGCTGCGCGGCCTCCAGACGTACATCGCGGAGGTGGTCGCCCGGAAGCGCGCGGACTGCCGGGAACCCGGCTGGCAGGCGCGGGAGGACCTGCTGGGCCGACTCGTCAGCGCCCATGACGAGGGCGAGTTGAGCCGGGCGGAGCTGGACTCGATGGTGTTCCAGCTGCTGGTCGCCGGGCAGGAGCCGGTCACCAACCAGATCACCACCATGCTGATCACCCTGCTGCGCCACCCCGAGCAGCTCGTCCGACTGCGCGAGGGCATCGACGATCCCGGCCGGCTCGCCCGGGCGGTGGAGGAACTGCTGCGCCACGACGCGGCATTCGAGCTCACCACCTGGCGGTTCCTCGCCGAGGACGGCGAGCTCTTCGGCACCGCCGTCCCGGCCGGCGACTCGGTGATCGTCTCGCTCTGCGCCGCCAACCGCGACGACGAGCAGTTCCCCGGGGCCGACCGCCTCGACCTCGACCGCTCCCCCAACGCCCATCTGGCCTTCGGCCACGGCATCCACTACTGCCCCGGAGCCGCGCTGGCCCGGGCCGAACTCCAGGTCGCCCTCGCCACCCTGCTCACCCGGCTGTCCGGTCTGCGCCCCGCCGAGACCCCCGGGGACGGTCTGGACGAACTCGCCTGGATTCCCGCCGTCCTGGCGCGCGGGGTGAACCGGCTGCCGGTCGTCTACGACCAGCGCCACTGACCCGGCCCTGCCCCGAACCGACCCGAACCGACCCGACCCGACCCGACCCGACCACCGGGCTTCCCCTGCCCGCCGCCCGTACCGCACCACCTTGCCTGGCGCGCCACCTTCCGTGGAGGACCACCATGCCGCCCGTCGGCACCGCCCCCGCCACCCCCGTCACCGCCACCCTGGAGGACCGCCCCTCGCCCGATCGGCTCGCCGCCCGCGTCCTCGGTCTGCTGCTCCCGCACCGCCGCGCCGCCGACCCTGAGTTCGACGCCCGCCCCGAGCACTTCCCCCTCCAGCTGGCGCAGTTGGCGGATTTCATCGCCGCCGACGAGCCGATCGTCCTCACCCTGCCGGGCTTCCCGTGCAAGTCACCGAACCCGGCGAAGGTGCTCGGCCACCTGCCCGACGAGGGTGAGCGGCTGTCGCTGTCCTTCCTCGACGGGCTCTGCGCCGAGATCGGCCGGCTCCACGCGCCCGGCGCCCGCATGCTGATCTGCTCCGACGGGCACGTCTTCGGCGACCTGATCAACGTCCCGGACGACCACATCGACGCCTACTCCGACGCCCTGACCGCCATGATCGCCCGCGAGGGGCTGACCCACCTCGACACCTTCGACCTGCGGGCCGTCCTCGGCGACCTCCCGTACGACGAGAAGCGCGCCCGGGTGCACGCCCGGTACGCCCCCAGCGTCGAGGAGTTGCGCGAACAGGTGCTGGCCGAGGAGGAGACCCTGCGGCTCTACCGGGGCATCACCCGCTTCCTCACCGAGGACACCGTCGGGTTCACCGGCACCCGCTCCGCCCTCCAGCGGGAGTGCCGCCGCCGCGCCTACGGCGTGATCCAGCGCAGCCGCGCCTGGGGCGAGTTGATAGCCGAGCACCACCCGCGTGCCGTCCGGCTCTCCATCCACCCGCAGCCGGCCGGCGCCGCCAAGTTCGGCATCCGGCTGTTGGCGGCGGCCGACGTCTGGACCACGCCCTGGCACTCCTCGGTACTCAAGCACGCCGATGATGAGCGGGAGTTGCTGCGCAGCGACGAGGCCGCTCGGCTCGGCCGGCTGGTACTTCGGGACGGCCGGCCGAGCCACTACGAGAGCCACCGCGAGAGCGACCCCCAGAGCCACCGCGAGAGCCCCGCCGAGAACTTCACCGAAGACAGGGCCGGAGACCTCGACGAGGCCCGCCGGGGCCGCTAGGGGTGGGGGCCCGCACGGTCCACCGCGCCGGCGGCGGCGGAACCCCCGGCCGCCGTGGCGCGGTGGTCGAAGGCGATCAACGGGTCTCCGGTGAGCGGGTGTTCGACCACCGCCGCCCGCACCCCGAAGACCTCGGCCAGCAGCTCGGCGGTCAGCACCTCGCGCGGTGACCCGGAGGCCACCAGGGCGCCCCCGTGCAGGACGTGCAGCCGGTCACAGACCGAAGCGGCGGCGTTGAGGTCGTGCAGGGCGACCAGGGTGGTGCGGCGCTGTTCCCGGAGCAGGGCGAGCAGTTCCACCTGGTGCCGGACGTCCAGGTGGTTGGTCGGCTCGTCCAGCACCAGGACATCCGGCTGCTGGGCGAGCGCCCGGGCCAGCAGCACCCGTTGGCGTTCACCGCCGGAGAGTTGGGCGAACCGCCGGTCGGCGGCCCCGGCCATGCCGACCCGGGCCAGCGCCTCGGTGGTGATCCGGTGGTCCCCGGCGTCGTCGGCGGCGAAGGCCCGCTTGTAGGGCGTACGGCCCATCGCGACCACCTCCAGGACGCTCAACTCGAAGTCACCGCCGCGCTCCTGGGGCAGTGCCCCGATGTGCCGGGCGGACTGGGCGGGCCGCAGCTCCGCCAGGTCCCGCCCGGCCAGCAGCACCCGGCCGGCGCTCGGCCGAAGGTGCCGGTAGACGGTGCGCAGCAGACTGGACTTGCCGCTCCCGTTGGGCCCGACCAGTCCGGCGATCTCCCCCTCCTCGGCGATCAGACTGGCCCCGGCCAGCACCGTCCGGCCGGCCAGGGCGACGCTCAAGTCCTCGACGGCGATCCTCAATTGCGCTCCAGACGTCGGTCCAGCAGGTAGAGCAGGGTCGGGGCGCCGACGACGGCGGTGACCACGCCGATCGGCAGTTCCTGGCCGTCCAGGGCGGTGCGGGCCACGGTGTCGACGACGACCAGCAGCAGGGCCCCGGTCAGGGCGGACAGCGGCAGCAGCCGCCGGTGGTCGCCTCCGACCAACAGCCGGCACACGTGCGGGACCATCAGCCCGACGAAGCCGATCGCGCCGGAGACGGCGACCAGCACCCCGGTGAGCACGCTGGTGACGACGAAGACCTCGCGGCGCAGCCGGGCGACGTCCACTCCGAGCCCGGCGGCCGTCTCGTCCCCCATCAGCATCGCGTTGAGCCCCCGGGCGCGGGCCTGGAGCAGGGCCAGTCCGAGTGCCACGACGACCGCTGGGACGGCGAGTTGCGCCCAGACGGCGCCACCGAGGCTGCCCATCAGCCAGAACAGCACGCCCCTGGTCTGCTGCTCGTCTCGGGTCTGGAGGACCAGGTAGCTGGTGATGCCGCCGAGGAACTGGGCGATGCCGATGCCCGCGAGGACCAGGCGCAGCGGGGAGAAGCCGCCGCCGCGCCGGGCCATCAGCCAGACCAGCGAGAACGCGGCGAGCGCGCCGGCGAACGCCGCCAGGGAGACGGTGAGGCCGAGCGCGCTGCCGAAGGAGAGCTGGAGCCCGAGGGTGGTGCCGAGGACGATGGCGGCGACCGCGCCGAGCGAGGCTCCCGAGGAGATGCCCAGCAGGTAGGGGTCGGCGAGCGGGTTGCGGACCAGAGCCTGTACGGCGGTGCCGACCAGGCCGAGCCCCGCGCCCACCAGGGCCGCCAACAGGGCGCGCGGGACGCGCAGTTGCCAGACGATGAGGTCGCGGGTGCCGGGTTCGGAGGGCTGTCCGGTGAGCCGGCGGACGACCACCGACCAGACCTCGCCGGGCGGGACGTCCACCGAACCGAGCGAGACGGCGGCGGTCAGCGCGAGCACCAGGGCGGCGGCGAGCGCCGCGGCCAGCGGCCCCGCCCGCAGGGTGCGGACCGGGCGGGGCTGGTCGCGTGGCTCCCGAACGACGGCCGGGGTCACCGGGCTACCGCCCGTTCTCTGCGGGGTCGGCACCCTTGGCCGGATCGGCACCCTTGACGGGGTCGGCACCCTTCACGAGGTCCGGATGGACGGTGGCGGCGATCTGCCGGACGGCGTCGGCGTTGCGCACCCCCGCGATGGTGGTCACCTCGGAGCCGAGCCGGACGAAGTGCCCCTCCTGGACGGCCTTCAGGCCCTGGGTCGCGGGGAAGCCCTTCAGGAAGGCCTCGGCCTCGTCGAAGGCCTTGCGGGTGGCCTCCTCGCTGCCCCGGTTGCGCACGGCGAGCTGGATCCAGTCCGGGTCCTTGGCGACCACGTCCTCCCAGGAGCCGGGCTTGAAGTCGGCGTCGCAGTCGGCGAACACGTTGCGGGCCCCGGCCTGGGCGATCACGGCGTTGGCGACCTGCCGCCCGCAGACTGCGACCGGCTGCTTGGTGCCGGCGTCGAAGTCGAAGACGAAGTAGCTCGGCCGCTGCCCCTCCGGCACGGCGGCGAGCGCGGTGCGGACCTCGCCGAGCTGCTTGTCCATCCCGGCGACCAACTCCTCCGCCCGCGCGGCGGTCCCGGTGACGGCACCCATCCGGCGGACGTCGTCCGCGACCGCGGTGAGGTCGGTGCGCGGCGCCTTGGCGGCCTTCGGCGTCCCGGCACAGGCCGTGGAGAGCAGGAAGACGTGCTGGATGCCGGCCGCGGCGAACTCCTCCTCGCTCGGGCCGGCGGCACCGCCGCCCATCATCGGCATCGCGCCGAAGGTGTCCACGTAGAGGTCGGCGCCGGAGCCGAGCAGCTTCTCCTTGGGGATGCCCTTGTCCCCGAGCACCGGCACCTTGGCGCCCTGCTCGGCCACGGCGGCGGGCAGCGTGCCCTTGCCGGGCGGGAAGCCGGTGCCGATCACCCGGTCGCCGGCGCCGAGTTGGAGCAGCAGCTCCAGGCTGGACGCGTTGCTGGTGACGATCTTCGTCGGGGCCTTGGCGACGGTGGTCTCCTTGCCCGCGCAGTCGGCGACCTTGACGGGGTATCCGCCGTCCGGCGCGGCCTGGAGGGTGACGGAGGGGCTCTGCCCGCCGCCGGCCCCGCTTCCGCAGGCCGTGGCGAACAGGGCGACGGCGGCCGCGATTCCGCAGACGATTCGAGGGCGCATGACAACTCTCTCCTGGTCGGTGATCGTGCTGGGCCCGTGCTGCGGACCCGGAGCAGGTAGTCGGCCGGCCCGGGCGCCGGGTTCCCGGGCAATCGCGTCGGGTCTTGAGTGCCTCGGCGGGGCGCTGCGGGCCCGACGGGGCGCGTGGCAGAGCGTTGCGGTCCCGACGGGGCGCGACGGGCCTCGACGGGTCCTCGCGGGCGCTTCCGGACATAGGGTGGCCGGATGGCCGACCCCACCGCCCCGCGCGACGACCTCGACCTCCCCGTCCGGCTCGGGCCGCGCCCGCCCCGCCGGGTGGTCTCCCTGGTGCCCTCGCTGACCGAGGCGGTCGCCGTCACGGCGCCAGGCCTGCTGGTCGGAGCCACCGACTGGTGCACCCATCCCGCCGACCTGTCCGTCACCCGGATCGGCGGCACCAAGAACCCGGACGTCCGGCGCATCCTCACCCTGGCACCGGACCTCGTCCTCGCCAACGACGAGGAGAACCGCATCCCGGACCTGGACGCGCTCAGAGCGGCCGGTGTCCCCGTCTGGGTCACCGACATCCGCACCCTGGACGACGCCTTCCGCTCCCTGGGCCGGATGCTGACCATCGCCTGCGGGCTGCCCCGCCCGGCCTGGCTGGGCGAGGCGCAGGCGGCCTGGTCCCGGCTCGGGAGCGGCACCGACCCCCAGGGGCCCGGCGGCCCTCGGACCGTCGTACCGATCTGGCGCCGCCCGTGGATGGTCCTCGGCCGCGACACCTTCGCCGGGGACCTGCTGCGCCGGCTGGGCCTGCGGCTCGTCCACGCCGACCACCCAGAGCGCTACCCCGCCGTCCCGCTGCCCGAACTGCTCGCCTGCGGAGCGGAGTTGGTGGTCCTGCCGGACGAGCCGTACCGCTTCTCGGCCGAGGACGGCCCGGAGTCGTTCCCCGGTACGCCGGTGGCGCTGGTCAGCGGACGGCACCTGACCTGGTACGGGCCGTCCCTGGTGGCCGCGCCGGACGTACTGCGGCAGGCACTGGACCACCCGTTCCGGCCGGGCGGCAGGGGTGGCGCGGGCGGAACAGACGGCAGCGCAGGAGGAACAGACGGCAGGGGTGGCGCGGGCCACGACGCCTAGACTCCCCGGGGCATGAAGATTCGTTGGCGACGGCCGAGACGACCAGCGTGATCGCCGGCGTGCTGGACGCCGAACCCGCCGCCGAGGTGTGGGTCGCCGACGCCCACGGGCCGTTCCGCAACCTGCTGCCGGAGGAACTCGACCGGCGGGCCCGCCTGGTGCGCGGCAGACCGCGTCCGCTGGGCATGCCCGGTGGGCTCGACGACCGGACGGACGCGGTCCTGCTCATCGGCTACCACGCCCGTGCCGGCCACGGCCGGCCGTGCTGGCGCACACCATGAACGACGGCGTCCTCGACGTGCGCTTGGCCGGGCGCTCCATGGGAGAGATCGGGCTCAACACCGCCATGGCCGGGCACCTGGGCACGCCGGTCGTCCTGCTCAGCGGAGACGACAGCGCCGTACCGAACTGCGTGGTCTGGTGCCCTCCACGGCCACCGCCGCCGTCAAGCAAGCCCTCGGCCACCGCGTCGCCGTCACCCTTCACCCCGAGGGAGCACGGGAGCGACTGCGCCGTGCGGCCGCCGAGGCCGTCACGCGGCACGCGGACGTCTCCCCGCCGGCCCTCGCCGGACTGCTGGAGGTCGAGGTCGACCTCTTCGCGCCGTTCACGGTCGACCTGACCACCCTCGTGCCGGGCGTCGCACGCGTCGGAGGCGGACGAACGGCCGCCTTCACCGCCGCGGCTTCGCCGAGGCGTACCGGCTGGTCCTGCTGCTCGCACAACTCGCGGCCCTCAGGCCGGCCAGGCAGCGCTCGATCCGGGCGGTTCACGTCGCGGCGGGAGACGAGGGTGACCGACCACGCCACGCCAGCGCAGCCGGAACACGGCAGGGCCCGGGACGCGAGCACGCGTCCCGGGCCGGAGCCTCGCCGTGGTACGGCGTCAGCCGCGCGCGGCGGCGACGGCGGCGCCCAGCGCCTCCTTGATCCGCGGGCCGAGGCGGGCGAAGCCCAGCTCCTTCATGGCCGCCCGCAGCAGTTCCTCGTCCGTCCGCTCGGCGCCGTCGCCGTCCACCCACCGCACGACGGCGAGCAGCTCGTCGGCGGAGTAGGCGGTCACGGGGCGACCGGGCGTGAAGTCCGGCTTCGCGGGACGGGCCTCGGTCACCGGCTCGGGCTCGGCGGCGGGCGCTTCAGCGGCGGGCTCAGGCTCGGGAACCACGACCGGCACGGACTCGGCGACGGGCTCAGCCTCGACAGCCAACTCAGGCTCGACAGCGGGTTCCTCGGCAACGGCCTCGGGCTCGGAAACGACAACCGGCTCAGCTTCGACTGCCAACTCCGCCTCGGCGGAGGGCTCTTCAGCCACGGGCTCAGGCTCGGGAACGACAACCGGCTCGGGCCCGGCGACGGGCTCAGCCTCGACAGCCAACTCAGGCTCGGCGGCGGGCTCCTCGGCAACTGCCTCGGGCTCGGAAACGAGGACCGGCTCAGGCTCGGCCTCGCGCTCGACGGTCTCCGCCTCAGTCACCTGGGCCTCGGCGGCAGGCTCGACAACCTCCGCGGCCGTCTCCTCGACCGCGGCAGGTCCCTCCACCTCGGCTTCAACCACGTCGGCGACGGTCTCAGCCTCGGCGGCAGGAGCCTCAGGCTCGACCCCGGCAGCGCTCTCGGCAACCTCGGCTTCGACTGCCTCGGCCTCGGCCTCGGCGGCAGGCTCCACCGCGACGGCCTCGGGCTCATTCTCGACAGCCGGCTCGACCTCAGGAACCTCAGCGACCTCGGCAACCTCGTCGACCGGCTCCTCGACCGCGACCTCAGCAGCGACCGCCTCGATCCCAACGGCCTCAGCAGCAGCCTTGTCATCTGCGGGAACGGCCTCGGCCAGGGCGGCGGTGGCGGCGGCCACCAGGTCGTCGGCCGCCGGGGAGGGCGCCGGGAGGGAGACCACGGCCGCCGGGGTCTCCTCCTCGGGCTGCTCCGACTCGGGCTCGGCAGCAGCGACAGCGACAGCCGCATCCGAAGCCGCGTCGGCCCCGGCGTCAGAGTCGGACTCGGCGTCAGAGCCGGACTCGGCCTCGGCCTGCACCTCGGCAGCCGCAACAGCCTCGTCGGCCTCCACCGCGGGAGCCGTCACCGAGACCGGGGCCTCCTCCACGAGCCCGTCCCGCTGACCGCCGGCCAGTGCCTGGAGGGCAGCCGCCTCGGCGCCGGCCAGATCGGCCGTCTCCTCCGCCTCGGCCTCCTCCACACCGGAGTCCTCGGCCTCGGCGTCAGCCTCCGTCCCCGCCGTGACGTCAGCCTCGACCTCGCGGTCCTTCTCCTTCTCGACCTCGACCACAGACGAGGACTCGGCCGCCTCCTCGGCGACGGGCTCCTTCGCCAGCCCGTCCCGCTGCCCGGCCACCAGCGCCTGGCGGGCCGTGTACGCGGCCTCGGCGGCGCGGCGGTCGGCCTTGGCGGCGGCCAGTTCGGCCAGCAGGTCGGCGAGGCCGGCCGCCTCCAGTCCGGCACGCAGACCACGAATGGTGGGCAGGCGGTAGAGGGTGCCCTCGTCGGCGGCGAGCCGCTCGACCAGGTCGATCAGCTCGACGAAGGACAGCCCGTCCAGGTCGTGGTCTGGCAGCAGGCGGGCGAGGCCGCGCAGGCCGGTGTTGATCGCCTCGAAGGCCTGGGCGGTGCGCTCGACCAGGGCGCCGTCGGCGGGCACCCTCGGGAGGGTTCCGCTCGGGGCGAGCGCGGTCCAGGCGCGGCGCTCGATCTCGGCGGAGGTGAGGGCCTCGTGCAGGTCCTCTCGGCGGATGCGGCGGTCGGTCGCGAGCGCCACGGCCTGCTTGCGCAGCGAGCGGGCGCGCAGCCAGGACAGCTTGACGCCGTTCTCGCGGCGCCAGGTGCTGTCGGCGGTGGCGGCGGCGAGGGCCCCGAGGTCGGCGTCGTACGCGGCGGGGAACAGGGTGGCGGAGGTGCGGTGCACCCGCTGGAGCATCTCGACCAGCAGCGCGGTCTTGGCGACGGTGTCGGGCTCGTCGAGCTTGGCCTCGGCGGCGAGGGCGACGACGGCCTCCCAGGTCTGCGCGAGGTCGCTGCCGCGCAGTTCGGCGAGGGCCGTGGAGGCGGCGCGGGCGTCCTCGGGGGTCTCGACGGTGTCGACAGCCGCGTACCAGGCGTGGGTCTCGGCGTCGAGCGTGAAGGCCCCGAGTTCGGCGTAGCGGCCGAGGTCCTCGCGGAGGTCGGGCTCCGCGGCGGCGTCCTGGGGGTCCTTGACGTCTGCGGCGTCGGCGACGTCCGCCGGGTCGGCTGCGTCGGCGTTGCGCGAGTGAAGCACTGTCATGTGAGGTCCGGTTCTGGGCGACGACGGCGGGGCTGGCGGCGAGGGGGCGGCGGACCGGTCGCGCGGGGTAGCCCCTGGGGCGGGGCGAGGGGGCGCGCGGTCGGGCTGCCGGTTGTGGACGCCCAGAATACGGGTGCCCGTTCGAGCCTTGCACGCACCCACCGCCGCGACGGGCGGGTGTCGTGTGCCATACCGCCCGCCTGGCCGCCACTCGGGCGATCCGAGCGGGTGGTCCGAGTCGGCCGTCCGACGTCGGCCCCGCGTCGGCCCCCCGTCGTTCCTGGCCAACCCGGGCGAACGGGCGGACGGGCAGACAGGCAGACCGGCGGACGGCGGCGCGCGGCTCACCGCGGCTCTTCGTGCCCGGGTCCGTCGGACGGGCCGGAGTCGCGGCCGGGGCGACGGTCCGGCCGGTGTTCCGGCCGGTGCCCCGGTCGGCGGTCCGGCCGACCGGCCGGCGGCCTGGCGGGCCGGCGGAACCGTTCCGGCGGCACCTCCCGGGTGCCGCGCCCCGGTGCCGGGCCCCGTCGGCCGAGCGGCGGCCGGTACCCGGCCCGGCCGAGGGTTCGCAGGTCGACCGGCGCGAGGAACTCGCTCAGCGCCGTGCGGTGCCACCACGCGCCGGTTTCCCGCAGTTCGCGCCAATCGGTGAACCGGTAGAGGTAGAGGGTCGCCCGGACGTGGGTCGGCGGGTCGTCCGGGAAGGGGTTGTGGCGCAGCAGCCGCAGGGTGGCCCGGTCACCGGAGAGCAGCCGGGCGACGAAGGGCAGGAACCAGGGGCGGGCGTAGCCGGGCGAGATGCCGGCGAACCACATCAGCCAGTCGAGCCGCAGGTGGTAGGGCGCGAACTGGCGTGGAAGGCGCCGCACGTCGCCGGGTTTGCCCTTGAATCCGTACTCGCGCCAGACGGTGTGCGGGGTGAGCACGGTGTCGTCGGTGCCCTCGACCACCACCTCCTGGCGGAGGCGGTTGATGCTGCCGAAGGCGCCGTAGGTGTTGACGAGGTGGAGCCGGTTGAAGGAGCGGTTCATGGTCTGGCCGCGGGAGACCATGTTGCGCACCGGCCAGTAGCTGAGCACCACGACGGCGGCGGTCAGCGCGATCACCAGCGCCTCGAACCAGACCGGGGAGCCGGGGTGGGAGCGGGCGTGGACGGTCAGGCCGAGGCGGGCCGGTTCCACGGCGGCGAGGGCGATGGCGATGGTCAGCCAGTTGAGCCAGGCGAAGTTGCCGGAGGCGATCAGCCAGAGCTGGGTGGCGAGGACGGCGCAGGCCGCGTAGCTCGCGACCGGCTGCGGCATCAGCAGGCCTACCGGTACGACGAGTTGGACGAAATGATTGGCGGCGGCCTCGACCCGGTGCAACGGATCGGGCAGGTGGTGGAAGAACCAGCTGAGCGGGCCGGGCATCGGCTGGGTCTCGTGGTGGTACCGCAGGCAGGTCAGGTCGCGCCAGCAGCTGTCACCGCGAAGCTTGATCAGCCCGGCGCCGAACTCGACCCGGAACACCAGCCAGCGCATCAGCCACAGCACCAGGGTGGGCGGGGCCGTGTCGGCGTTGCCCAGGAAGGCGGCGAGGAAGCCCGCCTCCAGCAGCAGGGACTCCCAGCCGAAGGAGTACCAGGTCTGCCCGACGTTGACGATGGAGAGGTAGAGGGCCCAGAGCACCAGCCAGAGCACCACCGACGCCCAGAGCGGGACGAGGTCGCCGAGCCCGGCCGCGACCGCCGCGGCGAGGGCGGCGCCGGTCCAGGCGACGGCGGCGAAGAAGCGGTCGCTGTAGTGGAGGTGGAACAGGCCGGGCGAGTACCGGAACGGGACCCGGGCGGTGAACCGGGGGACGGGCAGCATGCCGTCGGTGCCGATCAGGGCGCGGAACTGCGCGGCGGCGGCCAGGAATCCGATCAGGAAGAGGACGGCGAGCAGGCGTTGGACGAGCACCCGGCTCAGCCAGTAGTCGGGGGCGGCGAACCAGTCCATGCGGCCCATGCCTACCATCCGGCGCCTCGGGTGCGGGGCGGGTCGGGTCGGCGGGGGACGGACGGTTCACCCGCTCGGCCCGCAGCCGGCACCCCGGAGGGGTCGGCGGACGGCAGCACCGCTCCGGGTACGAGCCCACCGTTCGGCACTCCGGGCGGGAACCGCGGACGGAGATCGCGGACGGGGGTCGCGGACTGAGATGGCGGACGGCACCCCCGCGTGAACTCGCCGCCCCGGACAGCACCGTGGCGAGGAGCCTCTCCTCGGGGGTGAGAGGCGCCCCGCCACGGTGGCGGACGGTCCGCGCCGGCCGGCGTCGGGTCGGTCGGGACCGGCCGGAGTTCAGTCGGGAAGGACCAGCCCGGTGTCGCCGAAGACGGCCGGGCGGCCGGGGGCGGTGGCTCCGCTCTGCTGGAGCCGGTCGACGAGCAGCGCGGCCAGCGTGCTGATCTCCTCCTCGGTGCGGGACTGCGCGGTGACGTCCATCCCGACGGTGAGGACGCCGTTGATCCGGCCGGAGAGCGCGGACCGCAGCGGGGTGCAGGTGAAGCTGAAGACCTGCTGGCCCCGCTGCGCGTCGGGATGGCCGGACGGAACCCGGACGTTGTCGAGGACGGTGGTGCGGCCCGTGTGGTAGGCCTCCACGACGGCCCGCTGGAGGCCCGCCGCGCCGAGTTGCGGGTAGGCGGCGCCGACCGCCCCGTACGCGACCGGCGCGCCGAAGGTGTCGGCGTGCAGGGCGTTGGCGTACCGGATCTCCTGGCCCGGGCCCTCGGTGAGCATGATGGGGAACGGCGAGCCGTCGAAGGCGGCGAACATCTCCTGGCGCTGGGCGAGCAGGTTGTCGCGCAGCCGGATCTCGGAGAGCAGCGCCTCGGCGAGGTGCTGGATGTCGCGCAGCCGCTCGCGCCCCCACTGCCGCGGTTCGCGGTCGAGGACGCAGACGGTGCCGATGACGGTGTTGGTGTCGTCGACGAGCGGGGCGCCGAGGTAGGCGCGGACGCCGAGTTCGTCCACCACCGGGTTTCCGGCGAACCGGGGGTAGGCGAGGATGTCGTCGAGCGCGAGGGGGGAGCGCTGGGCGACGACGTGCGGGCAGAAGCCGTGACTCAACGGCATCTCGCGGCTGGGGAGGTCGAAGGCGATGCCGCGGTCCGCCCAGGACGGTCCGTTCTCGGCCGTGTCGGCCGCATTTGGCGGAATGTAGAGCCCCCGGAACATCTGACGTTCGTCATTGATGAAGTTGACCATCGCAATGGGAGCGCGCGTGATACTGGCTGCCAGATGGGCGAAGCGGTCGAACGCCTCGTCCGCGGACGGGTCGTTGAGCCCAAGGCCGCGCAACCTGCGGGTTCGCGCGGACTCCCCCGAGGCACCCTGGAACTGGCCTTGAGTGCTCATCACATCAGTCATGGCGCACATGTAACCAGAGATCAGCGTTTCGGGGACCGGGGGTTCAGCGCTCCTCAGCCTTGCCGATGGCCAGTCAAAACTGCACGTGGACCGATGGTCGACGGTCCGTCACGGAAAACCGAGATCAATCCCCCTTCGTAGGGAGAGCAAAACCCCTCCCGATGAAGACGGGCCGAATCCCGCCAATCCAAGATCGAATCTGGGTCGTCCCGGCGCGCCCATACAACAATGAGCCCTGCCGAAGACACGGACGGTGCCGCTTGCCGGGACACCGTCCGGTGACGCGTGCGCCGATCGCACCGGGGCGATCGGCCGGCACTCCCGCACTCCACCGGACCCCCCTGGGGGCAGCCGGAGCGGCTTCGACGGCACGGACGGAGGCACGACACCACACGCTTTCGAGAGGAACCCAGCAATGGCGATGGACTACTTCACCGACGACCGTCACGAGGAACTACGGGCCGAGGTCCGGGAGTTCGCCGAGAAGGAGGTGCGCCCGCAGGTGGCCAGAATGGAGGCCGAGCGGAAGACCGAGGTCGAGCTCGCCCGGCGGATCGCCCGCCGCGGCTGGATCGGCGTCACGATTCCGCGGGAGTTCGGCGGCCTCGGCCTGGGCCACGTCGCGAAGACCGTGATCGTCGAGGAACTGGCCCGGGTCAGCGGGGCGGCGGGCGCGATCGCCCAGGCCTCCCAGCTCGGCGTGGCCAAGGTGCTCCACTACGGCTCCCAGGAACAACGGCGCACCTGGCTGCCGAAGTTCGCCTCCGGCGAGTGCCTGCCCACCATCGCCGTCACCGAGCCGGAGTCCGGCGGGCACGTGCTCGGGATGACCGGCACCGCGGTCCGCGACGGCGACGAGTACGTGCTCAACGGCCGCAAGTGGTTCGTCGGCAACTCCCACGTCGGCGACGTGCACGGCGTCGTCCTGCGCACCGGGGAAGGCAGCCGGGGGCTGTCGGCGTTCCTGGTCGAGAGCGACCGCCCCGGGTTCCGGGTCGGCTCCCCCGGGTCGCAGGGCGGGCTGCACGGCTTCAGCTTCGGCGAGATCGTCCTGGAGGACTGCCGCGTCCCGGTCGGCCACCGGCTCGGCCAGGACGGGCAGGGGCTGGACGTCGCCTACTCCTCCTCCACCCTCTACGGCCGGCTCAACCTCGCCGCCGTCGCCCTGGGCATCCACACCGCGATCGTCGAGGACACCGCCCGGTTCGCCGAGGAGCGGGTGCTCTACGGTCGACCGCTCAACCAACTCCCGAACATAGGGCTGAAGTTGGGTGAGATGCAGTCCCGTTTGATGACAGCCAGGCTCGCCGCCTACCACGCCTCCTACCTGCTCGACCACGGGCGCGCCTGCGACGCCGAGCTGATGAACGCCAAGCTCATCAACACCGAGTACGCCCTGGACTCCGCGCGCAACGCCATGGAGATCCACGCCGCCCGCGGCCTGCAGACCGAGTTCCACATCGAGCGCTACCTGCGGGACGCCACCCACGTCTACCCGCCGGCCGGCACCTCGGACGTCCAGCGGCTGCGGCTCGGGCAGGTCGCCTCGGGCACGTACGGCACCCAGTGGTCGGCGGAGCTGTCCGACCTGACCAGCTGGGCCTGGTCCGAACTGACCCGGGAGACCTCGCCGGACGACCGGTCCGGACAGTGCGGGCGGGTGCTGCCGATGCCACTGGCGGGGTGAGGGAGGGACGGACGCGGCGGCGCACCACGACGGCCACCGGCCCGGGTCGGCGGATTCCCGGGGCGAGCGCCCCTGACCTCCGGGAGTCCGCCGGTCCGGCGGAGCGTACGGCCCTGAGCCGCGAGGCCGCGCCGTCGAACCATCCGTCCCGGCGCCCACTTCCCAACCATCAGCCTTGCCAATATCGTCAGTTGATATTGCGTGGGGTCCACCCCGGGCTGATAGCGTTCCATGCCGTCGGCGGCCGTGCTGCGCCCCGCCCCGGCCGGTGGCACCTCGTCACCGGCTCCGGCAGCCCCGGCCTCGACGCCCTGAAGCCCGGCCACGCCGTGCGGGGTCGACCCGCCGCTCGGACCCACCGGTCCGAACCGGCGTCCCGGTCCCGCGCCTCGGCCCTGCAGCAAGGAATCAGATGCCAGGCAAATCGGCCCGCCGCACGGGCCACCGCGCCGGTCGGCCCGGCTCCCTCCGCGGCCCGCTCCTCGCCCTCGTACTGGTCCCCAGCCTGGGACTCGCCGCCGCCTGGGGCTACGCCGTCCACCTGCTGCGCGGCTCCGGACAGCGCACCGCGCTGCTCACCGGCAGCACGGTCGTCGCCCTGGTGGTGCTGATCAGCCTGGGCTTCGGGCTCCGGGTCAGCCGGACGCTGTCCGCGCGGCTGACGGCGCTGCGGGCCGACACCCTGGCGCTCGCCCAGCGCGAGATCCCCGACGTGGTCGAGCGGCTGCGTGCCGGGGAGCAGGTGCCCGTCCCGCCCGCCTGGGCGCCGAGCCGCCGCAGCGGCGACGTGGTCCAGCAGACCTCGGACGGCCTCGCCGCCGTCCGCCAGGCCGCGGTCGCCGCCATCGTCCACCAGGCCCAGGGCCGCGAGGGGACGAAGAAGGTCTTCCTCAACATCGCGCGGCGTACCCAGATCCTGATCCACCGGCAGATCAGCATGCTGGACGCGCTGGAGCGCGAGCACGAGGACCCGGAGCTGCTGCGCGAGCTGTTCGCCGTCGACCACCTGGCCACCCGGATGCGGCGCAACGCCGAGAACCTGGTCATCCTCGGCGGCGCCCTGCCGGCCCGGCGCTGGCGCAACGCCGTGCCCGTGGTCAACGTGCTGCGCAGCGCGGTCTCGGAGACCGAGAGCTACTCCAGGGTCGTCGTCCAGGGCGTGCCGCGCGTCTCGCTCACCGGCCAGGCCGTCGCGGACGTCATCCACCTGGTCGCCGAGCTGATCGAGAACGGCACCACCTTCTCCCCGCCGTACACCCAGGTGCAGGTCTCCGCGCAGGAGGTGCCCAGGGGGCTGGCGGTCGAGGTCGAGGACCGCGGGCTCGGCATGACCGAGGAGGAGTACGAGCGGCTCAACGAGTACCTGGCCAATCCGCCCGAGTTGGACGTCTCCGCGCTCGGCGACGACCTGCGACTCGGTCTGTTCGTCGTCGCCCGGCTGGCGGCCCGGCACGACGTCCGGGTCGCCCTGCGTCCCTCGCCGTACGGCGGCACCCGGGCCGTGGTGCTGCTGCCCTCGGCCCTGCTGGAGCAGGCCGGGCAGCCGGCCGCGGTGCCCGGGCTGCCGTCGGGCGCTCGGATCACCCGGACACCGGTGGTCGAGGCGGGGTCCGAGGGCGGGGCCGGGACGGGCTCGGGGGCCGGGACCGGCGTCGATTCGAGGGCCGGGACCGGCGTCGATTCGGGGGCCGGTTCCGGGGCCGGGATCGGCTCGGGGGCCGGGGCGGCGGGCGGTTCCGGGTTCGGGTTCGGTACCTGGCTCGGCGCGGACGGCCTCGCGCAGGTCGGTGAGGAGCGCCCGGAGCCGTCGGGCGCGACGGCCGGGGTGTTCGGGGGGCTGCTGGGCGGGGCGCCGGGGGTTCCGGGGTCCTTCGGGGCCCCGGGAGGGCCGACGGCTCCGGTCGGGCCCGCGGATCCGGTCGGGCCGGCCGAGCCGGTCGCTCCCCCGGCGCCCGACGGTCCTCTCGGGGCGCGTGGCGTGGGCGGAGCCGGTGCGGAGGGTGCCGGTGCCGGTGCCGAAGGCCCGGGAAACGAGAGCGCGGGGACCGGGGGGGCGGGCACGGCGCCCGTCAACGGCGGGCTGCCCGTCGGTGCGCGGATCCCGGGACTGCCCGGTGCCGTGGTCGTGCCCCGGCCCGTGCCGCCGCGCGTGTACGACCTGGCGGCCGGGCCCGGCGGCGGTGGCGACAGCGGGCACGGAGGCGGCACCGGCGGAGCGCCGGCCGGTCCGGTCACGGGCCCGGCCGCCGGCACCGGCGGAGGCCCGGAGGGCCGCTCCCTGCCCGCCCGCGAGCACCCGCGGGAGAACCCCCCGGAGCGGGGCCCGGACGGCGAACTGCGGACCCCGCCGGTCCTGCCGCAGCGGGTACGCAACGCCAGCCTGGCGGAGCAGCTCCGCGAGGCCCGCCCGTTCGGCGCCCCGGCGACGGCGGCCCACGGCGCGCGCCCCGCTCCGACCGGCTACCGGCACGACACCGCCGGGTCCGACGACCCCTCGCCGGCGCGGTCCCGCGCCACCATGGCCGCCATCCAGCGCGGCACCCGCAGCGCCCGCGCCGGCGGCACCGGACCGGACGCGCCCACCCCGCCCACCGACCCGGCCACACCGGCCAGAGCGCGGCAGGCCCCGGCGGCCCCCGCCATCCACGAAGCCGAGGAACAGCAGCCATGACGCAGCCCACCGAAGCCCAGCGCGACCTCAACTGGCTGCTGGACCAGCTGGTCGCCCGGGTGCCCGAGACCCGGCACGCCATCGTCCTCTCCGAGGACGGCCTGCTCGTCGGCACGTCCCGGGACCTCGACCGGGCCGACGCCGAGCACCTCTCCGCGGTCGCCTCCGGCCTCCAGAGCCTGGCCCGCGGCGCCGGGCACCGCTTCGACGGCGGGCGGGTCCGGCAGACCGTCGTGGAGATGGACCGGCTCTTCCTGTTCGTCACCACCGCCGGGCAGGGCGCCCGGCTGGCCGTCCTCACCAGCGAGCAGGTGGACGCCGGACTGATGGCCTACGAGATCAACATGCTGGTCAAGCAAGTCGGCCAGTTCCTCACCGCGGCGCCGCGCGGCGACGTCGGCCCGGTCGGCGAGGGCGGTGGTGCGTGACGTCCGCCGCCGACGAGGGTTCGTTCTACGACAAGGACGCCGGCCACCTGGTCCGTCCGTACGCGATCACCAACGGGCGCACCGGGCCGGTCCGGGACGGCTTCGCGCTGATCACCCTGGTGGTCACCGCCGATCCACAGGCCGACACCGGCCGGCTGGCACCCGAACCGGCCACGATCCTCGACCTGTGCCGCGAACGCCCGCTGGCCGTGGCCGAGATCGCCGCCGCCCTGGACCTTCCGGTGAGCGTGGTCAGGGTGCTGCTGGACGACCTGGCCGAGGCCGAACTGATCCTCACCCGGGCCCCGGTCCCGCTCGCCGACGCGCCGGACGCCTCACTGATCCAGGCCGTGATCGAGGGCGTCCGCCGACTCTGACGGGCGGGCACCGAGCGGCGCCGCCCGACAATCCCAGCCCCTACAGGAGAACCGAATTGACGACCCAGAGCCTGGTGCCGGGCGCGGTCAAGATCCTCATCGCCGGTGGGTTCGGCGTCGGGAAGACCACCATGGTCGGCTCGGTCAGCGAGATCGAACCGTTGCAGACCGAGGAGCGGATGACCCACGCCAGCGTCGGGGTCGACGACCTCGACGGCGTCCAGGACAAGGCCACCACCACGGTGGCCATGGACTTCGGGCGGATCACCGTCCGCGAGGACCTGGTGCTCTACCTCTTCGGCACGCCCGGACAGTTCCGCTTCTGGTTCATGTGGGACGACCTCGCGCTCGGCGCCCTCGGGGCGATCGTCCTCGCCGACACCCGGCGGCTGGATTCCAGCTTCGCCGCCGTGGACTTCTTCGAGCAGCGCGGCATCCCGTTCGCGATCGGCGTCAACTGCTTCCACGGCCGCCGGGAGGCCACCCCCGAGCAGGTCCGCCGGGCCATGGACCTCGGCCCGGACGTCCCCGTCGTGCTGTGCGACGTCCGGGAACGGGCGTCCAGCAAGGACGTGCTGCTCGCCCTGCTCGACCGGGTGCACCGGGACGCCCTGGCCGCCGGACGGCGGTGAGGGCGAGCAGCCGGGAGGGCGGGCGACCGGGAGGGCCCGAGGCTCCGGCCCCGCCATGGGGAGGGGCCGGGCCTCGGCCGGTGGCGTGGGCTCGGGCGTCGGCGTGCTCCCGGGCGCCGGGGTGAGCCCCGGCCACGCGTGGCCTCAGTCCGGGCGGTGGGCCTCAGCCGGTGGCGTGGGCCGGGTGGAGGTCGGCGAGCGACTCGACCAGCGGGGCCAGCTCGGGCACCCCGGTGGCCTCGGCGAGGGTGGCCTCCAGGGCGGCGTCGTGCACCGGGCGGGCAGCCGTCAGCAGGTCGCGGCCCTCGGGCGTCAGCTCGGTGTAGATGCCGCGCCGGTCGTCCGCGCAGAGGAAGCGGCTGAGCAGACCGCGCTCCTCCAGACGGCTCACCAGCCGGGTGGTGGCGCTGCTGCTCAGCGCCGCCGCCCGGGCCAGCTGCTGCATCCGCATGTGCCAGCCGTCCTGCCGCGAGAGCGCCTCCAGCACGGTGTACTCGACCACCGACAGCCTGAACTCGGCCTGGAGCGTCTTCTCCAGCGCGGTGTCGATCATCCCATGCAGCGCGGCGAGCGTCCGCCAGCCACGGGACCGGATCTCGGCCGCATCGTCGCGGATTCCCATGACTTGCTCACTCTCCCGTCGCGCTGCCCGTTGCCGTGCGCCCCGGGAGGCCCGGGCGCAAGGCCCCGTGCACGCTCCTCGGTGATGTCCCGTACGGCGACTCCCTCCGACAAGTATGCCATTCGGCGCGGAATATCGGTCTGTGCAAATAGTTCGGCTTATACCTCCCACCGGTTTCCCCCGCCCGCCCCTCTCACTCCTCTCCGGACCAGGCCGCCACGCACAGCGCCGCCGCCAGTTCCTCGATGTACGAGGCGGCGGCCAACCAGGCGGTGGCGAAGGCGTCGTGGTCGTCCGTGACGATCCGGCCGAAGACGTCGCGCTGCCGGTCGGCCGCGGCGGCCCGCAGGCCGTCGAGGAGCTCGGCGGCGGTGGCCAGACCGGCGGCGCGCAGCAGACGCCGGTCGGCAGCCGCCGAGGCCTCGCTCGGGGCGAGGGCGTGCCGGCCGGTGGTGACCGTCTGCTCGACCCGGCGGCCGAGCACATGAACGGGCGGGCCGTACGGCACCGGGGCGGGCGGCTCGGGTACGGCCTCCGGCGTCACTGTGGGCAGGGCCTCGGGCGTCGCTGCGGGTACGGCCTGGGGCACGGCCTCGGCTGCGGCCCGGGGGGTGGCCTCGGAGATGGCCCCGGACGTGGCCTCGGCTTCGGCGAGGTCGGCGGCCTGGAGGCGTTCCAGGCCGAGGTTGACCCGCCCCGCCCGGTCGGCGGGCCGGGCGAGCGGGCCGGGCGCGTCCGGGTGCGCGCCGATCGCGAGCAGGCGCAGCTCCGGGCGGTCCGCACGCTCCAGCCGGCCGATCACCCGCAGCCGCAGGCCGGGCGCGGTCGCGAGCAGCGCGAGGTTCGCCCGGAACGGCAGGTCGGGGTGCTCGTGCGCGGGACGCAGGACGACCACCGGCCCATCCGGCGTGCCGGCCGGGTCGTCGCCCGCGGGGGCGCCCACCGCGCAGCGGGCCAGCAGCTGGGGCGTTCCGCCCGGGCCGGTGGGGGCCGTGCCCAGCAGGGTGACGTCCAGGAACAGCAGGTCGCTCCCGGCCGGCCGACTCTCGTACGGCAGGTCCTGAGCCCCGAGCGCCCGGGCCACCTGGGCGGACACCGGTTCGGACCAGAGCCGGGAGACCGGCTCGGCCGTCCACGCCGTGCCCGCCGCACGGACGGCCCGTACCGAGGCGCCGGCGCCCAGCCGGCCACCGGCGGACCTGGTCGCGCCCTGGACGGCCAGCCCGGCACGGCTGAACTCGCGGTGGCTCAGCGCGGCGTCGCCCAGCCGGAGCGTCCGGTTGCCCGCCCCGACCGCCTGCGGGACGGCGGCGGCCACGCCGTCGTGCGGCAGCACCTCGGCGATCGTGCTGAGCCGCCCGCCGGCGTCCACGGCCCAGCTGACCGCGCCCGCATGGGTCGCCGTCAGCACCGGCTCGGCGAACAGACCGTAGAGCCGCAGGCCACCCTCCTCCCGGTAGGCCTGGCGCGCGGTGCCGCGCAGCCCGGCGGTCGGGGCGGCGCCGCCGGCCAGGGCCGTGGTGAGGCCGAGCAGCTCCCGCAGGCCGGCCACCAGGTCCGCCAGCCGGTGGTCCGGCGCACCGGCGCGCGCCGCGCGGACCCGCGTCGCGACGGTGACGGCCGCCGCGGCCGGGCGGTACAGGCCCGCCAGGCGCGCCCGGTGGGCGGCGCGCAGCAGCTCCGCCTGGGAGACGGCTCCCGCACCGCTCACCCCGGCGGCCAGGACGGTGGCCGCGGCCCGGTGGAGGTGGTGGACGGCCGCGTGTTCGGCGGCCGTGAGGGGGTCGGGCCTGAGGTCTGCCGTGAGGTCGGCCGTGAAGGGGTCGGAGGCCGGAGCGGCCGGCTGGTCCGCCGGTCCCCCGGACGGTTCCGCGGCCCCGCCGCCGGCGTCCGTGGCCGGGATGCCGGTGTCGCTCCCGGCCTCGGTGATCGGGCAGAGGGTGACGGCGGCCGCCCGGTGCACGCAGGCCGGGGCGAGCAGGCAACCGCAGCGGACATCGGCTTCCCCGGCGACCACCCCGCCCGGGGCGTGCAGCACGAGCACCGTCTCCTCGTCCACCTCCACCCGCCACTCGTCGCCCTCGCGGGCCACCGGCCGCTGTGCCAGCTTCGCCGCCGCGCCGTCCAGCCGCTTCTGCAACCGGGCACTCAGCCCGGCCACCACCTCGGCGACCACCTCGGGCCGCACGCCCGGCCAGTCGTTCGTCGGTTCCGTCACGCTCATCGCACCTTCTCCCCCACCCAGCGGGCCAGTTCCAGCGGGCTCAACGCCGCCACGGGCATTCCGGCCGCCACCAACCGGCCCGCGACCGCCTTCGAGTAGCGGGCCGTCCCGGTGTCGTCCAGTGCCGCGCAGCCGAGCAGGTGCACGCCGGAGTCGACCAGCGCCCGGGTCTGGGCCAGCAGTGCGCCGACCGGTCCGCCCTCCTCGAAGTCGCTGACCACGGCGATCAGCGTGCGGGACGGCACCGTCACCAGCCGGCGCGCGTAGCGCAGCCCGCTCGCGATGTGGGTGCCCCCGCCGACCCGCACCTCCAGCAGCAGGCCGAGCGGATCGTCCACCCGCTCCGTGAGGTCCAGGACCTCCGTGGAGAAGGCCACGAAGTGGGTGCTCAGCGAGGGAACACCGGCCAGGATCGAGGCCGTCAGGGCGGCCCACACCGTGGAGGCCTCCATCGACCCGGAGACGTCCACGACCAGGATCAGCCGCCAGTCGTTGGCCTGCCGCGCCCTGGTCCGGAACACCGGGCGCTCGGGCACGATCAGGGTGCCGCCGTCCGGCGCGGGACGGGCGGTGGCCAGGTTGGCCCGGATGGTCCGGTCCAGGTCCAGCCCGCCACCCGGGCGGCGGGAGGGGCGCGGCACGGAGATCCCGGTCAGGGCCGGGCGCAGCCTGGTGGCCAGCTCCCGGCTCAGCTCGTCCACCAGGCGCCGCACCAGCGGGCGCAGCCGGGCCAGCCGGGCCTCCGGCATGCCGCCCGCGTGCTCAAGCACGGTGCGCAGCAGGTCGACGGACGGGCGGACGGCGGACGGGTCGACCGCCTCCAGGACATCGGTGCGGCCCTGCGCGACGGCGGCGGTGAGCACCTCCTCGCGCACACCGGGGCCGAACAGCGACTCCAGGTCCTCGGCCCACTCCCGCACGCCTGGGTAGGGGGCCTCGCGGCCTCCTCGGCCGGCCCGGCTGTCCAGGCCTGGGCCGGAGCCCTCGCCGTGGCCGTTGCCGTACAACTCGTCGAGGGCGGTGGCGAGTCGGGCGCCCCGGCCGCTCAGGCCGCCGTTGCCGGGACGGCCGAGGAGCAGCCGCCAGCGCTCGGCGGGGGCGAGGGTGTGGGTGGGGGCGTTGGTCGGTGCCACGGGATTCGGTGGTGTTGCGAGGGCCGGTGGTGTCGCGGGGGCCGGGGATTCCTCGGGTGCCTGGGCTTGCTCGGAGGCCGGAGGCAGGAGGCCGCGGCGGGCGAGGGCGGCGCGGGCCGCGAGGTCGGCGCGCACCCAGCCGGCGAGCGCCGCGGGGGCGACCTCCTCGGGCAGTGCGGCGAGCCGGGCGCCCAGGCGCTCCTCGACGGAGGCCAGCAGCCGGTCACGGGCGGCCGGGCTGAGCGTGTCGAAGCCGCCGCGCAGCGCGGGCAACCGGTCCAGGAAGGCGTCGTCCGGCATCGAGGTGACCCGCTCCAGCACCGGTTCCAGCGCCTGGGGCGCGGAGTCGAACAGGCCCTCCGCTGCCGTCAGCAGTCCGACCAGCGCCCGGCCGAGCGTCTGCCGCGCCTGGGGACCGGTCGCACCGTCCACCCACGAGGCAGCCCGGCCGCCCAGGTCCTCGGCCGGCTCCTGCCCGAGCAGCACCCGCACCGCGCCGGCCGCACCTCGCACCAACGGGCTCCCGCGCTCCGCGAGTTCGGCCAGCACGTAGGCCAGCCGCACCCCACCGAGCCGGTCCGCCCGCCGCACCAGCTCCACCAGTGCCCGCGCGTCCTGCGGATCGTCCGACCCGCCGAGGCCCTCCAACTGCCGCACGGCGGCAGCGGTGAGCACCTCGCCGGCCGCGGCGAGGACGGCCGGGCCGGTCGGCTCCCCCGGCCCGGCGGGCCGCTCGGAGGGCCGGCCCGGGCCGCCGTGGGACGGGGCACCGCCTGCGGGGGCGTGCCCCACGGGGCGGTCCGCGACCGCCGACCCGCCGACAGCCTCCGCACTCGCTCCGGCAGCAGCCGGATCGGTGCCACCGAGGGGAAAGGCGCGGCCGGCCGTGAGACCGTCGGTGAGCGGGGCACCGGGTGCGGCCGGCTTCCCCGTCTCCTCCGTGTCCTCGGGATCGGCGGAGCCGGGCGCGGCAGCCGTCGCGATGTCCCCGGCGGAGCCGTCGACCTCGGCAGCCTCGCCAACCGGAGCGGCCTCCCCCTCCATCGGGACGCCATCGACGGCCTGCCCGACGGCGACACCGTCGAAGGCACCCGGAGGGAAGACCGGGAGAGGACCGGCGGCGAGCCGGTCACAGGAACCGGCGATCGCCCCACCACCGCCCACCACCACGGCACCACCAGAGCCAGACCCGCCGACCTCGGCACCCTCGCCACCCGGGACGCCACCCACGACCTGCCCCACGGCGACACCATCGAAGGCACCCGGAGCGAAGCCCGGGAGATGACCGGCGGCGAGCCGGTCACAGGAACCGGCGATCGCCCCACCACCGCCCACCACCACGGCACCACCAGAGCCAGACCCCCCGACCTCGGCACCCTCGCCACCCGGGACGCCACCCACGACCTGCCCGACGGCGACACCATCGAAGGCACCCGGAGCGAAACCCGGGAAGTGACCGGCGGCGAGCCGGTCGAGGAGGGCGAGGGCGTCGAGGAGCTCGGACAGGGTGGCGGAGGCGGGGAGGATGGTGGTCAGTTGGGTGAGGCGGGCCTCCGTCAGGGCGGGGAGGGCGCAGGAGGCGGCGGCGGTCAGGCCGTCGATGGTCTCGCGCGGGGTCGGCTGGTCGCTGAGGCGGGCCCGCAGGGCACCTTCGGCGGCCTGGACGGGCGTGACGCCGCGGGTGCCGGCGACGGTGAGCATGGCGGCGGTGGCGGGTGTCCAGTGCAGGCGCCAGCGGGTGCCGAGGGTGTCGGTACCGCCGGCGCCGGTGGTGGCGACGGCCTCGGCGTACGGGACCTCGCAGGCCGCGAGGCGGTGCAGGAGGATCTCGCGGCGGCGGTCGAGGTCGCTGCGCAACGGGTCCAGGCGCAGGTCGCGGGGGCCCGGGTCGGTGGGGCCGGGGAGGCCGAGGCCGGCGAGCAGCGCCTCCACCGCGGGGGCGAGTCCGCTGCGCGGGGCCGCGGGGGTGGGACGGCCGGTGCGGCTGCCGACCAGGACCTGTTCGAGGGCGCGGGCGACGGCCCGGCCCCGGCCGAGGGGTTCGCCCTGGGCGAGGACGGTCTGCACCGCTTCGACGAGTTCGCCCCGGCCGGGGGCGGCGTGGCCGCGCAGTCGGGCGAGGTCTCCGGCCAGCCGGACGATCTCGCGGGCGTCGGCCGGGCCGCTGGGGTGGTCCTGGGAGCGCAGGGCGGCGCAGATCCGCACGGCCGTGGTGGTGAGCGCCTCGGCGAGGCGTTCGGGGTCGCCGCCGGCGTCCAGGACGGTGTGCTGCCATTCAGGGTCGCGGATGCCCGCCGGGTAGCCGGAACGGGCGTCGAGCAGCGGGTAGGTGTACGGGATCAGGGACAGGACGTGCCCGGCGTCGTCCGGGTGCGGCGGTTGCTCGGGGGCGAGCGGGCCGTCCAGCAGGGCGGGGGCGTGGAAGGCGCCGATCACGACGGCGACCCGGCGCCCGCCGGCCGAGGCGGCCTGGACGCGGGCCCGCATCCAGGCCTCGCGGCGCAGGTCGTACGGGTCGACGCCGGGGCCGGTCTCGGCGTCCCGGCGCAGTGCCCAGCCGACGAGCAGGGCGGCGCGCCGGACGGCCTCCGGGGTGGAGCCGGGGGCGGCCGTCTCGACCAGGCGGTCCCAGAGGTCCTCGTCGGAGTCCCGGCCGCTGAGGCGGTGGCGCAGCGCGTCGGCGACGCCGGGCGCCCCGCCGGGGACGGCCCGCCGCTCGGCCCCGGGCCGCTCCGGCCCGGACCGGCCGGCGCGGTGGGCGAGCGGGAGGTCGCAGGCGATGGCCTCCACCCCGTTACGCCGGGCCCAGCGCAGGGCGGCGAGCTCCGGGGAGAAGTCGGCGAACGGGTAGAAGGCGGGCCCGGCCGCCTCCTCGGCCCCGGCCGGGGCCGCCGCGAGGGCGACCGGGGCCTGGGTGGCCTCGTCGGCGAGCCAGCCGAGCCAGGGCTGGAACTCGGCGGGCAGCTCGACCAGGACGGCCTGCGGCCGGGCGGCGTCGAGCAGCGCGGGGACGACCGCGCTGAGGGACGGCGCGTGGTGGCGCACGCCGATCAGGTAGGGCCCGGGGCCGCCGGTGCCGGAGGCGGCCAGCCGGTCCGCCTCGGCCCGGACCACCTGGTCCGCGTCGTCCGGGCGGGTGATCTCCGCGCTGCTCATCGGCTCAGCCTTCCAGCG
Organism: Kitasatospora sp. NPDC034533; assembly: GCF_055575155.1. Taxonomy (NCBI): domain Bacteria; kingdom Bacillati; phylum Actinomycetota; class Actinomycetes; order Kitasatosporales; family Streptomycetaceae; genus Kitasatospora; species Kitasatospora sp. NPDC034533. The sequence goes on along the minus strand of NZ_JBVITE010000010.1, from coordinate 31,138 downwards.
CCGAGCGGAGGTCCCACAGGGTGCGCCAGGTGGCGGCGCCCTGTTCGGCGCGACGGCGGACCGGTCCGTCCCAGTAGCCGAGCAGCCGGGCCGCGTCGGCCGGGTCGTCCTTGCGGACCACGCCGAGGAGCTGGCCGGGCAGGCGGCCGAGCAGGTCCCCGCCGTCGGGCAGGTAGGCGGCGCTGACGCCGAGTGAGGTGGCGACCGAGACGGCCTCGGCGGTGCTCATCACGGTGGACGGCCGTTCGACGTCCCAGCCCTCGGTGGAGCGGCCGGTGCGCAGGTCGCGGAAGGCGGTGACCAGGGCCTCCAGGACGGCGTCGTCCACCGCGTAGGCGGCGCCGGCCCGGGCCACGGCGACGGTGGACTGGCGGCGGACGAGGTCCACCTCGTCGGCGAGGCTGCCGATCGGCCCGACCGTCTCGAAGTTGAACCGCCGCTTGAGCGCCGCGGACATCTCGCTGACGCCCTTGTCCCGCAGGTTGGCGGTGGCGATCAGGGTGAAGCCGGCGGCGGCGTGCAGCTGCCCGTCCGGGCTGCCGGCCAGCTCGGGGACGGCGATGCGCCGTTCGGAGAGCAGCGAGACCAGGGCGTCCTGCACCTCGGGCAGGCAGCGGGTGACCTCCTCGACCCGGGCGACCGCGCCGGTGGTCATCGCGGTGAGCACCGGTGAGGGCACCAGGGCCTCGCGGCTGGGCCCCTTGGCGAGCAGCAGGGCGTAGTTCCAGCCGTACTTGAGCTGGTCCTCGGTGGTGCCCGCGGTGCCCTGGACGGTGAGCGCGCTGGTGCCGCAGACGGCGGCGGCGAGCAGCTCGGAGAGCATGGACTTGGCGGTGCCGGGCTCGCCGACGAGCAGCAGCCCGCGCTCGCCGGCGAGGGTGACGACGCAGCGCTCGACGAGGGCGCGCTCGCCGACGAACTTCGGCTCGATGACGAGGGCCTTGCGCCCGGCCTTGAGCTTCTCGCCGCCGCTGCCCATCACGAAGGTGACCACGGAGCGGGGGGTCAGGCGCCAGCCGGGCGGTCGCGGGCCGCTGTCGTGGGCGGCCAGGAACTCCAGTTCGGCGGCGTACTTCTCCTCGGGCGGGACGATCTGCCGTTCCGTGGACGTGGGGACGGTGGGGGTGCTCATCGGCGGGGGGCCTTCCTGCGCTTGCTGGTCTGGAGCTCTTCGTAACCGGGGGCGTCGCCGTCGACCGTCCGCTGCCAGGCCCGGGCGAACAGCTCGGGGACGGGCAGGGTGGCCAGCGCGGGCCGGTGGGTGGGCAGGGTGTACAGGGCGGCCTTCCAGGTCTCGGCCGGCAGGGCGGGCGCCTTGGCCTCCTGCCAGCCGCCGGGCAGGAAGAGGCCGCGCCCGGCGCGGGCGCGCTTGGCCTCCAGCACCAGGGGGGTGGCGGCGAGTTCGGCGCGGGCCTTCTTCAGCCGGGCGGGCTTCCACCCCGTCCAGCGGGCGGCGTTGCGGTCGGTCGGGTCGGGCAGGGCGAGCAGCTGGAGGTAGAGCGCGGCGGCGTCCTCGCCGAGGCCGTGGGTGCGGGCCACCTCGGTGACCAGCTCGGGGACGGACAGCTGCGGGTTCTGCAGCCAGGCCGGGCCCTCGCCGGTGGCCGACACCGTGCCGGCGGAGGCGGCCAGTCGCTCCGGCTCGCCGCGCAGCACCGACTCGATGGCGCGTCGTTCGAGGGAGAACCAGTAGCTGCCGGAGAGCCCGTCGAGCAGTTCGAGCAGCGGGTCGTCCGGACCGGTGAGGGCGGCCGGCCGCAGCCAGCAACGCTCGTACTTCTCGTGGTAAGGCGTCAGGACGAGCGCCGGGCCGCAGTGGACCAGGCCGTGCCGGTCGGCGCCGCCCTCGGCGGGCAGGCCGAAGTGGCCGCGCAGCACGGGGGCCAGCGCCGCGCCCTTGGGGGTGCGGATCAGGTCGAGGTCGAGCAGCAGCTCCGGATCGGCCAGCCGGCTGCGCAGCGCGGTGGCCGCGGTGGGCAGCAGCGGGCGCAGCGGACTGTCGGCGGGCAGGTGGTAGGCGAGCCAGCGCAGCGCGTCGACGGTGGAGCCGATCGCGCCGTTCCCGGGGACGGCGGACGGGTCCTCGGGGGCCAGCCGGGGGCCGGCGTCCTCCGTCTCGGTGATCCGGAAGCCGGTGCGGCCGGTCAGCCACGGGGTGCGGGCGGGGTTGAGCACGGCCTCGATGGTGTCGACGGGCACGCCGTGGACGGTGGCCAGCGCCTCGTCGGGGAGGGTGACGAGCCGTCCGAAGCGCCGGATCCACTCCTCGGCCCCGGCGGCGAGGTCGGGGCCCTCCGTCCACAGCGTCTTCGGGTCGGCGGGCAGCAGGGCGCCCCAGACGGCGGCGAGGCCGGTGTGGTCGTGGCCGCGCAGCCAGGCCCGGGCGGCCTTGTACTCGCCGGACTTGAGCCCGTACTCGGCGGGCATCGGATCGCCGTTCCAGTGCAGCAGCCTGGCCGGCGGGCTGAGGAGCAGGGCGGAGCGGGCGGTGCCGATGCCGGTGAGCTCGCTGAAGGTCTCGGCCCGGGCGGGGTCCCACGGGACGCTGCCGCGCAGCGCGGCGACCCGCCAGAACTTGGCGACCCAGGCCGCGGAGACCAGTTCCTCGGTGCCGCGCTCCTCGACGGTGGTGAAGTGCGCGACGGGGCCGAACTCCCCGCTCGGGTCGTGGTCGACGGCGAGCCAGTGCACCGTGCCGTCGGTGTACTGCCGCTGGCGACCGAGGATGACGACGGTGCGCCCGGCGTGCCGCAGCACCTCGCCCTGGCGGTGGGTGACCGGCTTGGTACTGGCGGCGGCCTGGGGCGACGGCTCGGCGAGGACGATCTCGCGCAGGGTGGCGCCGTGGTCGGCCAGCGGGCCCTTGGTGAGCTCGCCGAGCAGCAGCACCAGCGAGGAGCGGTGGGCCGGCCGGGTGAACGGCGAGGCCACCGCGTACGCGAGCGCGTGGAGGCGGCCGAGCAGGTGCAGCCAGCCGTGGTGGGAGTCGCCGCCGCGCAGCGTGACGGTGGCGGGCGTCGTCCAGCCCTCGCCGTCCGCGGCGGGCGGGGCGGCCAGCACGGCGCTGACGGCGCGCAGGTTGTTGAGCACCGACCAGCGCCCGTCCGAGTCCCAGGTGTTGCCGAAGCCGCCGGTGCCGGGCAGCACGGCGTGGACGGCCTCGCGCAGGTCGTCGTCGCCGCCGTGGTCCGGCCGCCACTCGGCGGCCGTCGCCTCCTCGGGGCGTTCGGCCTCGGGCTGCGGGAGGAACCGGGCGACCCGGTCCAGTAGGTCGGCGGCGGCGCGGGCGAGCCCGGCGACGCCGGCCAGCAGCCGCGGGTGCTCGATGCCGGGCAGCACGGCGCCGACCGCCTGGACGGGCAGGGAGCGCCGGACCGCCTGCTGCCGGGCGATCCGGCGGCGCACGCCCTGGACGGTCAGCCAGCACTGCTCCGCCTCGGGGCCCGGCTCGGGGTCGACCGGCCAGGCGGCGTCGATCAGCCGGGCGGCCTGCTCGGCGGTGACGGTGCGCAGCACCTTCGAGCCCGCCTCGTCGCGCGGGCGCAGGGCGTGCCAGTGCGGGTACGGCGGGATGAGCGGGGTGCCGGCGGCGGAGAGGTCACCGGGGTGGCAAGGGCGCAGGTCGACGGTGCGGTCGTCGTGGCCGGTGCGGTCGGTGACGTCGGGCAGGTTGAGCGAGAAGTGGCCGCGGTGGGTGTGGCTGACGACCGGCCCGGCCGTGCCGGGCAGGGCGAGCCGGCCCACCGGGTGGGTGTTCGTCCCGGACGCGGCGAGCGGCAGGACGATGCGCTGCCCGTCGGCCGTGAACGTGGTGACGGCCTTACCGGGCTCGACCCGGGCCCAGCTGCCGAGCACGGTGCCGTCGGTGCCGAGCGGGGTGTGCTCCAGGCCTGGCTGGAGCGGCAGCAGCCAGGTGCTGCCCTGGACCAGCCTTCCGGCCCGGGCGGTGGCGGCGATCACCGGCGGTTCGGCGGTGCGGCCCAGGCTGCCGGTGGCCGGGTCGAGTTCGCGCAGGACGGGGCTGCCGTCGGGGGCGTGGCGCAGCGTCCAGTAGCCGGTGCCGTCGCCCAGGACGCGGTGCTCCTGGGGCATCCGGGTGTCACCCGCGTGCAGCGGGCGCTCGCCGGTGGTGCGTCCGCCGCCGGGCAGTTGGAGGGACGGCGCCTCGGGCTCCCGGTCGCCGTAGTAGTAGCCGGCGATGGTCTGGCCCTCCAGCTCGAACTGCTCGTCCGGACGGCTGGACCAGTACGCGCGCTGCTTGCCTTCCTGGGACCAGACGACCAGCAGCTCGCCGTCGACCAGCCGCAGCCTGGTCCGGTTGCGCTGGTGCTGCTCCCCGGGCACCCGCAGGGTGTGCTCCAGCACGATGCCCTCGGGGCCGACCACGACGGCCCGGTCGCGGCGGGCGAGGATCAGGTGCGGCCAGGCGTCCTCGATGATCAGGCCGGTCAGGCCCGCGCCGCCGAGGCTCGGGACGGGGTGCTGCGGGGCGTCGGCGGCGGGCGGGTCGGCGAGTTTGCCGAGCGCCTCCTCCAGGGCGGGCCAGCCGAGTTCGTCCAGGATGCCGGAGGTGAGGGCGCCGGTGAGCAGCGCGGTGACGTCGAGGGCGGCGATCCGCTCGGCGGCGGCCGGGGCGACCTCCCGGACGGCGGTGCGGTACGGGGCCAGCGAGCCGACCAGGTCGGCGGCGCCGGCCAGGCCGCGGGCGCCGGACAGCTCCTCGGCGCGGGCGTCGGCCCACTCCGCGAACAGCTCGCGCAGCAGCGGCAGGGCGGGCACCCGGCGCTTGACGGCCGTCTCCCAGGCGGGCGGGGTGGCGTGGCGCAGCACCGGCCGGAAGCGCGGGTCGGCGGCGACGGCGGCCAGGCCGGTGCTGTCGGGGCCGCACTGCTCGACCCAGCCGCGCAGGTCCCATTCGAGGCCGGCCGGCGGGTCGGCGACCGGCACGCCGGCGGCCAGCAGCAGGTCGAGCAGGTCGAGTCGGGTGAGGCTGCTCCGGATGCCGGTGAACAGGTCGACCGCGACGCCGTCGGCGCGCAGCCGGTCCGTCATCCGGCCGGCCAGGGCGAGCGTGGCGGGGCAGCTGGGCCGGGTGCGCCAGCCGCGGCCGAGGTGGTTGCACCAGCGCTGGAGCCAGGCGGCGGCGGGCTCGGCGCCTTCGGGGCGCGGGCCGGTGAGCAGGTCCTCGGCGCCGGTCTCGGTGAGGATCTCCAGCCAGGCGGTGTCGTGCGGGGCCTGGTCGGAGGAGGCCGGGTCGGGCAGCAGTTCCAGCAGCCGGGCGCGGACCGCGGCGTCGGCCCGGCCGAGCTCGATCAGCGCGCCGTGCCAGGACTTCCAGAACGTGCCGGGGGCCCGGTTGACCGCCGGGGAGTCCAGCAGTTCGGCGAGCAGGGCCCGCTCGTGCTCCTCGCGGTCCAGGCCGGCGGCCCTGATCAGCGCGCGGGCGTCCTCGGCGACCCCGGCGTACGGGGCCATGCCGGCCGCGGAGCGCTCGGTGCACAGCTGGCGGAAGCGCTGCCAGGCCGTCAGCGGGTCGAGCCGCCGGCTCAGCTCCTTGACGTACTGGCGCAGGGACTTGACGGTGAGCGCTCCGGCCAGGGCGAACTCCAGGAAGACGGCGCGCAGCCGTTCCTCGTCGACCGCCAGGCCGTGGGTGCGCTCGGCCTCGCGGGCCTTGCCGAACCAGGCCGCGGCGTAGGTCTGGTTGCCGTGGCCGAGGAAGATCCGGCCGACCTCCTCGCAGAAGGTGGGCAGGAAGTGCGGGACGGCCCGGCCCAGGCGCAGGGCCAGTTCCTCGAAGCCGTCCTTGGCGGCGCCGGGCTTGGAGGTGGCCTGGCGGGCCAGCCGCTCCATCTCCTTGACCAGGGCGAGCGCGTGGTGGCCGTTGGCCGGGTCGTGGACCAGCGCCCAGGCGGGGAAGCCGAGCGCCTCCTGGCGGACCTGGCCGACCTCGGCCGGCTCCTCCTGCGGCGCCAGGCCGAGGAATTCGAGGGCGAGGTCCTCGGCCTGGCCGAGCGCGCCGGGGACGAGCCGGACGATCCGGCGGCCGTCGAGCGCGGGGTGGGCGTAGGTGCGGGCGGTGAGCACGTCGGCGGCGCTGTCGGGGCGCCCGGCGCCGGGCAGGGTGCCGGCCTGGAGCACGGCCCCGGCGTCGAGCAGTTCCCCGGGTGTCGCGGAGGGCGTCCCGGAGTGCGTCGCGACGGGCGTCGCGGTGGTCGGGTTCACGGTGGCGGTCATGCGTCTTCCTCCCCCTGGATCGTGCGGCCGGCGTGCAGGGCGGCGGCCATCCGCATGCCCTCGGACCAGGCGACCGGTCCGACCTCGGTGAGCGGCAGGGCCCGGCCGTCCGGGCCGGCCCAGCTGAGCGCGCCCGTCTCGCAGGCGTCGTACTCGTAGTAGTCGCCGACCCAAACCCGGGCCTCGACGGTGCGTCCGCCCTCGGTGACCGGCTGGACGGCGGAGCCGCCGCGGACCCGGCAGCCGAGCCGGGTGCAGCGCCCGACCAGCTCGCGCAGCTCCCGGTAGCGGCCGCCGGCGTAGGTGGTGACCTCGGTGCCCACGGGCGGCTCGGCGGGCCGGTGCCAGACCTCGCGGTAGAGCTGCTGGACGCGCTGGGAGACGCCCAGCTCGACGGCGAACTCGCGCAGCTCGTCGAGGTCCTGGAGCAGCACGGGGTGCGGTATCAGGACCTCGCCGTCGGTCAGCCGCACGGTGTCGCCGTCGAGGTCGACCAGGCCGAGGCCGCGCTCGGCGTCGGCGCCGCGCAGGAAGCCGGCGACGGAGCCGTCGGTGGCGGTGACCACGAGGTCCTTCAGGACGCCCTGCCAGGCCTCGTCCGGCCAGACGGCGGTGAGCACGGCGGCGGGCACCGGCAGCGAGCGGACCATCCAGCGCTCGACGTCCTCCCGGCAGCCCCGCTCGTGCGCGGCCAGCCATTCGGCGAGCTGCTTGAGCTGGAGGACCACCGGGTCGTCACCGAGCTTCGACGGTAGGGACTTGAGGTCGCGGCCCGCCGCGTTGCGGCACGCCACCCTGCCCTCCCCGTCGAGCGTGACGCGGTACCCTCCCGCGCCCGTCTCCACCCATGCCACGGCCGTACTCCTCCCACCCGAGTGCCACTCGGGAACACCTGTCGATCGCCTGCTGACCAGCGATGCGAGGAACGTAGCGAGGGCCACTGACAACGCGTCGACCGGGGTGAGTTGGGGCCTGACATGCGAGTTTCAAACCACTCGAACGAGTGATCGAAGACAACGGCAGGGCGGGGCGGCCGCCCGTAGGCAGCCGCCCCGCCCTCCCACCGTCCGGGCCCCGTCAGTCCAGCGGCGCCCTGGGCACGATGACCGGCGCGCCGTCGCCCGGCGCCGCCAGCACGTGGCTGTCGATGTCGTACAGCGCCCGCACCAGCGGCGCGTCCACCACCTCGCGCGGCGGCCCGCAGGCCACCACCGCGCCGTCCCGCAGCGCGACCAGCAGGTCCGCGTAGCGGGCCGCCGCCGCGAGGTCGTGCAGCACCATGACCACCGTCCGCCCGCCCGCCGCGACCCGGCGGACCAGCTCCAGCACCTCCACCGCGTGCCCGAGGTCGAGCGCGCTGGTCGGCTCGTCGAGCAGCACCACCGGGGTGTCCTGGGCGAGCACCATGGCGAGCCAGCAGCGCTGCCGCTGGCCGCCGGAGAGCCGGTCGAGGCGGCGGCCGGCCAGGTCCTCGACCCCGGTGGCGCGCAGGGCCTCGGCGGTCAGCCGCTCGTCCTGCGCCGACCACTGGCGGAACAGCCCCTGGTGCGGGTGGCGGCCGTAGCGGACCAGTCCGGCGACGGTCACCGCCTCCGGGGCCTGCGGGCTCTGCGGCAGCAGCGCGATCCGGTGGGCGGCCTGGCGCGGGCGCAGCCGCCACACGTCCTCCCCGCCGACCAGGACCCGCCCGGCCTCCGGCCGGTGCAGCCGGGCCACCGCCCGCAGCAGGGTGGACTTCCCGCAGCCGTTCGGGCCGACCACCGCCACCACGCGCCCGGCGGGCACGGTGAGGTCGACGCCGCCGAGGACCGGGCGCCCCGGCCCGTACCCGGCGCTGAGCCCCTGGATCGTCAGTTCCATGGCACTGCCCCCTCAGCCGGCGCGCGCTCAGTTGCCGCCGAGCGCCTTGGAGAAGTCGCCGATGACGACGTCGGCGGCGAGCGGCCCCCCGCGGGTGGACCAGACCGAACCGTCCACGGTGACGGCGTGGTTGTTCTTCACCGCGTTCAGCTCCTGGTAGGCGGGCTTGGACTGGACGTCCTTGAGGGCGGACTTGCCGTCGTCGGTGAGGGTGGACAGGAACAGCCAGTCGCCGTCGATCTCGCTCAGCTTCTCCAGGCTGAGCGCCGGACTGTGCGCGTTGCCGTCCTTGTTCTGCGCGGCCGGGCGGGTCAGGCCCATGTCCAGGGCGACGCCGCCGGCGAACTGCTGCTTCTCCATCCAGCTCGGGCCGGTGGGGTTCCAGCGCACGATGGAGACGGCGGCCCCCTTGTTCGCGGTGAGCTCGCCACCCGCCTTGGCGGCCTTGGCCTCGTAGTCGCCGATCACCTTGTTGGCCTGGTCGAGCCTGTTGACGGCGTTGCCCACGCCCCGGAAGGCGAGCTTCCAGTCGTCGGTGGGGGCCATGGTGACCAGCGTGGCGGGGGTGATCTCGCGCAGCTGCTTGAGCACCTGCTCGTCCTGCATGTCGCCGGCCAGGATCAGGTCCGGCTTGGCGGCGATCACCTTGTCCATCACGGGCTGGAGCAGGTTCCCGACCACCGGGACGCCCTGCACCTTGTCCTTGAGGTACGCGGGCGGCTCGGCCAGCCCCTGTCCGTTGGTGATGCCGACCGGCTTGACGCCGAGGGCGAGCACCGCGTCCAGGTCCTCCTGGGTGAGGGTGACGATCCGCTTGGGCTCGACGGGCACGTCGACGGCCTTGCCGGTGGCGTCCTTGACGGTGCGCTTGCCGCCGTCGCCCGGGGTGGCGGCCGCGGCGGAACCGGTGGCGGAGGCCGAGGAGGAGGAGCCGGAGGAACCGCAGCCGGTGAGCAGGAGCGCGGCCGCCCCGGTGACGGCCAGCGCCTGGGCCGCACGGCGGCGGACGGGGCTGAGCGGGCGACGGGCGAACGGCATGGGTGCCTCCGGGCAACGGTGGTACGGGAGTTGAGCGGCGTCCGGGCAGCTCGGCACGGCGGAGGTGCCCCTCGGGACGGCTTCGTCATTAGGTTAGCCTTACCTTATGACATTGTCGCAAGCCGGCGTCCCCGAAGCGCCTCCCGCCGCGCCGGAGCCCCCACCGCCCGGGGGCCTCACCCGGGGTGCCCGCCCCACCTGGCCGTTCGCCGTCGCGGCGGCGGTGCTGCTGATCGCCCTGGCCGCGCTCTCGCTGTCGGTCGGCGCCGGCGAGGTCGGCCCCGGGCGGGTGCTGGACTACCTGCTGAACCGCGACGGCGCCCGCGCCGACGGACGGCTCGCCCTGGTCGTCGGGGACCTGCGGCTGCCGCGCACCGTCACCGCCCTGCTGGTCGGCGCCGCGCTCGGCGTCGCCGGAGCGCAACTCCAGTCCGTCACCCGCAACCCGCTGGCCGAGACCGGACTGCTCGGCGTCAACGCCGGCGCCTCGCTGGGCGTCGTGCTCGGCATCGCCGTGCTCGGCGTGCAGACCGCCTTCGGCTACCTCGCCTTCGCCTTCGGCGGCGCGGTGCTCGCCAGCACCGTGGTGCTGCTGGTCGCCGCCACCCGGGGCGGCGGATCGCCGATGCGGCTGGTGCTCGCCGGCTCCGCCGTCGCGGCGATCTTCCGCGGGCTCACCGACGTGCTGATCGTCAACTCCCCCGAGGCGTACGAGCGCTACCGGGTGTGGGTGCTCGGCTCACTGGCCGGTGTGGAGGGCTGGACCACGCTGCGCCAGCTCGCCCCGGTGCTGGGCACCGGGTTCCTGCTCGCCGCCCTCACCACCCGGCCGCTGACCGCGCTCGCCCTCGGCGACGACCTCGCCCGAGGCCTCGGCCACCGCCCCGGCGCCGTCCGCGCCGCCGTCGCCTTCGCGGTCACCCTGCTGACCGCCTCCGCGGTCGCGCTGGCCGGGCCGGTCGCCTTCCTCGGACTGCTCTCCGGCTTCCTCGCCCGCACCGTCGCCGGACCCAGGACCGGCCGGCTCACCCTGCTCGCGGCGCTGTTCGGCGCCGCCGTGCTGACCGGCGCGGACGTGCTCGCCCGGGTGGTGGCCCGCCCCTTCGAGGCGCCGGTGTCGGTGATCGTCGCCCTGATCGGGGCTCCGGCGCTGATCGCGATCGTCCGCTCCCGGCACTCCGCCGCCCTGGCCATGGCCGACCCCGCCGAAGCGACCCCGCCCGCGCGACGCGCCGAACCCGCCCCGCCGAAACCGGACGTGGCGCTACGCCACGGCGCCTGGTCGCTGCTGCTGCCGCGCCGGGCCCTGGTCGCCTCCCTCGGCCTCGCCGCCGCGCTGCTGGCCGCCGTGGTGGTCTCCGCGCACGCCGGGCAGAGTGAACTCGACCTCGCCCGCACCTTCCAGGCCGTGTTCGGCTACGGCGACCGGCTGGACGTGCTGCTGGTGCAGAAGTTCCGGCTCGGCCGGATCGTCGCCGGGCTCGCCGCCGGGGCCGCCCTCGGCCTGGCCGGCTGCCTCACCCAGACCCTGGCCCGCAACCGCCTGGCCACGCCCGAACTCCTCGGCGTCAACGACGGGGCGACGGCCGCCGTGCTGATCTCCGCGAGCACCGCGGGCACCTTCGGCGCGTGGTGGGCCGGACCGCTCGGCGCGCTGGCCGCCGTCCTCGTCGTCGCCCTCGCCTCCGGCGGGCTCGGCGCGCGCGGCTACCGGGTGCTGGTGGTCGGGCTCGCCATGTCGGCACTCGCCTCGGCGGTCATCCAGGTCGCGATGGCCCGGCGGTCGCTCAACTCGGCCGGCTCGCTGTACGTCTGGACCAACGGCAGCCTCAACGGACGGGACCTCGCCGTCGCCACGCCCGCACTGCTCGGACTGGCGGTGCTGGTGCCGGCGGCCCTGGCGGTGGCCCGGCGGCTGGCGGTGCTTCGCTTCGACGACAGCGTCGCCTCCGCCCTGGGAGTCGACCCGGCCCGGGTCCGCCTCGGCTGCCTGCTGCTGGCGGTCGCGCTCGCCGGGCTGGCCGTCGGCGTCTGCGGACCGGTCGGCTTCGTGGCACTCGCCGCCCCGGTGATCGCCGGACGCCTGGCCGGCCCCGCACGGGTGCCGGTGCTCGGCTCGGCGCTGACCGGCGCCCTGCTCGTCGTGCTCGCGGACACCCTGGGCCGGGTGGCGATCGGCGGGGTGGAGATCCCCGTCGGCATCGTCACCACCGTCCTCGGCGGCCCCTTCCTGCTCTGGGTGCTGCTCGGCCGCAAGGGCACCCCCGCCTAAGCCACTTGGAGACATCGCGATGGAAACCCGTTCCCCCCGGATCGTGCCCGACCCGGCCGATCCGGCGTACCGCCTGGTCACCTTCACCCACCGGGACGGCGACTGCGACGGCGTGCTCGCACTGCTGCACACCGTCACCGACAAGGACCGCCACTCCGGCGACCTCACGCCGCATCTGATGACACGTCATACCGATGGCGAGACGTGGTCGATCACCTACCGGCTGCGCGAGGACCACCGTGCCTCCTACCAGCTGTACCCGTTCCGCGGCGAGGCCCCCGGTACGGCCCGCCGCGACTGGCTGCGCGTCCTCGACCAGGCCCGCCCCGACCCGTACGACACCGAACCCCGGCTGCCGGCCCGCGACGGCCGCCACCCCGCCTCGGTGCTCAGCCTGCCCGCCGCCCCCGCACAGCCGTACGTCCTGCGGCGCGAGGGTGTACCGCGCGGGCGCACGCCGGCCCACGAGGTCGCCGGGCGGCGGGTGGACGTCCACCTCCCGGCCGGGCACCGGGCCGGCGACGGCCCGTACCCGGTGGCGCTGCTGCTGGACGGCGAGATGTGGGGCGAGGTGCTGTCCGTCGGCGACACCCTCGACAACCTGACGGCGGACGGCGCCATCCCGCCCACCGTCACCCTGCTCGTCCACACCCCCGGGCCGCGGCGGGCGACCGACCTCAGCTGCAACCCGGCCTTCGTCGACCTCCTCGCCGACCGCCTCCTCCCCTGGGCCGCCTCGGAGTTCGGCGCGAGCACCGACCCCGCCGCCACGGTGATCGCCGGCCAGAGCGCCGGCGGCCTGACCGCCGCCTACGCGGCCTACCACCGCCCGGAGCGCTTCGGCAACGCGCTCTGCCAGTCCGGCTCCTTCTGGTGGCCCGACGAGACCGAGTCCGACGCCGGCAGCGAGTGGCTGACCCGCCGCTTCGCGGCCGAGGCGCGGCGGCCGGTCCGCTTCTGGATCGAGGTCGGCCTCCAGGAGTGGATGCTTCTCGGCCAGAACCGCCACCTGCGGGACGTACTGACGGCCCGCGGCTACGACTTCACCTACCGGGAGTTCAACGGCGGCCACGACTACGCCTGCTGGCGGGGCGGACTGGCGGACGGGCTGGCGGCACTGCTTCGGCGGCCCGCCGCCTGAAGGCCGCTCCACCCGCGGCAACGCCCTCGGCGGCGGGGGTGGTCGACCGTGCGACACAGCGCGACAGGCGCTCGGCAGGAGGCGATCGCCAACGCGCCCTCCCCGCTCCCGCCGAGGCCGCCGACAGCCCGTGCTAACGTCCCCGGGGCGGCGCAGCGGCGTCGGCCCCGGACGAGATGTGCGCCGTACCCGGCCTGCCAAGACGACGCACAGTGGAGGCGTCATCATGTCCGCTGCCGGTACCCCGACCGCCCGCCCGCTGGACGTGCGGTGGATCCACGGCTCCCCGTCCGCGAAGCACAACGGCGACCCGGACGTCCAGGTCCACGAGTACGACGAGAACACCGTCATCCTCCGCCAGAACAAGGCGGTCCACTACGAGGCGCCGTTCCTGTTCCTGCTCTTCGGGGCGGACCGCGCCGTCCTGATCGACACCGGGGCGACGGCCGACGCCGCCCACTTCCCGCTACGCGCCACGGTCGACACCCTGGTGGACAAGTGGCTCGCCCGCAATCCCCACGCCGGTGAGGACTACGGGCTGCTGGTCCTGCACACCCACGCGCACGGCGACCACGTCGCGGGCGACGGCCAGTTCACCGACCGGCCGTCCACCACCGTGGTCGGCGCGCAACTCGCGGACGCCTGGCCGTACTTCGGCTTCGATCGGGACGCCGGGGCGACGGCCCGCGTCGACCTCGGCGGCGGGCGGGTGCTGACGTGCCTGGCCACCCCGGGGCACCACGAGGCCTCGGTCACCTACTACGACCCGTGGACGGGCTTCCTGCTCACCGGCGACACCCTCTATCCCGGGCGGCTCTACATCAACGACTGGCCGGCCTTCGGGCGGACCATCGAGCGGCTGATCGCCTTCACCGAGAGCCACCCGGTGACGTACGTGCTCGGCTGCCACATCGAGATGACCCGCGAGCCGGGCGTCGACTATCCGATCCGCACCACCTACCAGCCCGAGGAGCCCCCGCTCCAGCTCACCCCGGCCCACCTGCACCGGATCCGGGCCGCCGTCACCGAACTCGGTGACCGGCCGCGCCGGTACCCGCTGGACGACCTGATCCTCTGGCCGCACGAGTGAGCCTCCGAGGCCCCGAGGACGGTCAGTCCCGGTAGGGCACCAGCCGCGCCAGGTCCAGTTCGAAGTCGAACGGCGCGGGGATGCGGATCTTCTCGCCGAACTCCCGCTCCGTCCGGGTGTGGTAGCGCTCGCGGTTCGGCTCGGAGAACAGCGTCACGGTCTTCTGGCGCGGGTCCACGATCAGGTAGAGCGGGAAGCCCATCTGCGGGTAGTCGCGGACCTTGCCCGTCCAGTCGTTGTCGGGGTTGGACGGGGACACGATCTCGACCGCGATCAGCGTCAGGTCCGCGGGGATCTCACGGTCCCCCAGCTCGATGACGTTCTCCGGCAGGTAGGTGAGATCGGGGCTGCGGACGGAGCCGATCCCGGGCGAGGAGAGGTCGCTGTTCCCTGTCGGGAAGTAGCCCGGAGGGCAGCGCGCCTCGAACTGGCGCTGGACGATCGCCAGGTTGAGCTGGTGGATCAGCACCGGTGGCGCCTGGGCGATGACCAACTCGCCGGACGACTCGACCTTGTAGCCGTGCGGCAGACCGCGCCGCGCCTCTTCGAGAAGACGGTAGTGCTCAGGGCTCATGTGCTCTCCTCCGGTGCTCCCGGCACAGTACCGCGCGTGGCGCCGTGCGCTCGGCGGCACGGCGGCACGGGCGGTCTTCCGAACCGGCCGCCCCGGTGCTCGGCCACCGGCCGGGGCGCGGAGCGGGCCGGTGCACCGGCCGAGGCTCCTGGGCGCGCTGCGGCGGCGGTCCGGCCGGGCACGCTCCGTCCCCGGCCGGACCGCCACCCGAGCGCTCACTCCTCCGGCGGCGGGCCCGGGGCCTCGGCCGGGAGCCGGACGGCCGGGAGGGCGCCGACGGCCACCACACCGGCGGTGAGCAGGAGGGCGAGGCGGTAGGGCGTCGGGCCCGCGTCGTCGCCGACGGCGCCGAGCAGCGCGGCGGTGGCGGCGATGCCGAGAGCGCCGCCGAGGGTGCGCAGGATGGTGAACAGGCCCATCGCGCGGCCCATGGCGGACGGCGGGACGTCGGCGAAGCCGGCGATCTGGACGGTGAGGACGGCGGTGCCCAGGACCAGGCCGACGCCGAACATCAGCACCCGTACCGCCCACGGGTTCTCCGCGAAACCGAGGGAGCCGATGACCACCGCCGCGAGCAGCAGCGCGGGCAGCGCCAGGCGGCGCGGACCGAGCCTCGGCAGCAGCCGGTCCACCACCTGGGAGGCGGCCATCAGGCCGATCGCCTCCGGGAAGACGCTCAGCCCGGCGTCCAGCGCCGAGGCGCCGCGTGCCGCCTGGTAGAGCAGCGGCAGCACGAACAGCGCGCCCATCAGCCCGGCCGCGGTCAGCAGGGCCAGCCGGCTCGCCGCGCCGAAGGTGCGGTCGGCGAGCAGGCGAAGGTCCACCAGCGGTTCGGTGGCACGCAGTTGGTGCCGTACGGCTCCTCCCAGCAGCGCCAGGCCGAGCAGGCCGCCGAGGGCCACGCCCGGGGAGGTCCAGCCGTGCGCCGGGCCGAAGCCGAGGGCGTAGGTCAGCAGCCCGAGGCCGGGGGTGGCGAGCAGGAAGCCGACGGTGTCGAAACGGCCCGCCGGGGGCTCCGGCTCACCGCGCAGACCGATCAGCCCGATCAGCACGGCCGCCGCGCCGATCGGCACGTTGACCAGGAACAGCCAGTGCCAGGAGAGGTGTTCGGTGAGGTAGCCGCCGAGCGGCGGCCCGAGGGCGGGCATCAGCGCGGTCGGGACGATCAGGATCCGGCCCAGGCCGGCCCGCTCGTGCGGGGCGAAGGCCCGGAACAGCAGGGTCATCCCGACCGGGGTGAGCAGCCCGCCGGCCACGCCCTGGACGGCCCGGGCTACCGACAGCGCGCCCAGGCCGGGCGCCGCCGCGCAGAGCGCGGAGGCGAGGGTGAAGGCGGTGAGCGAGCCGAGGAAGACCCGTTTGACGCCGTACCGGTCGCCCAGCCAGCCGGCCACCGGCAGGCCGAGCGCGAGGCCCACCAGGAAGGCGGTCTCCACCGCGTTGGCGGCCGACACCGGCCGGCCGAAGTCCTCGGCGATGCTGAACAGCGCCGGGTTGACGATGGTCGAGTCCAGGCCGTTCATACACATCGCGGCCGTGTAGACGACGACCACCGCGGCGCGCCCCGCGAACAGGGGGCGCGCCGGGGCGGCGACCGGCGGAGGGGTCACAGCGCGGTCCAGTGCGCGGTGATCCACTCCAGCGCGGCCGCCCGCTCGCACGGGCCGTGGGCGATGTCCCAGCCGGCCGGGACGGCGGCGAAGACGGGCCACAGCGAGTGCTGTCCCTCGGAGTTGACGAGCGCCAGGAACGTGCCGTCGGCGTCGAAGGGGTTGACGGGGGCGTCACTCATGGGAGGACCTCTTCAGGTGGTCGGCGATCACGCTCGCGATGTGCGCGATCGGGGCGGGCAGGGTCATGTCCTTGTGGGAGCAGGCCACGTCGGTGTTGGCGATCCGGCCGGACACGTAGGGCGCCCAGAGCTCGGGCACCAGGGTGTCGTCGATGGTGTCGACGGTGGCGCGGAAGAACAGCACGTCGCCGTCGAAGGGCCGGTGGTCGTAGCCGCGCACCAGGTGGTTGGTGTTGAGGTAGATCCGGTTCAGCGCGGCCACGGTCGCCTCGTCGAGTCCGGCGAGCGGGCTTCCCTCGGCCCGCAACAGTTCGGTGACGGCGCCGAGTTCGAGCGGCCGGCCGCCGAGGTCCGCGGGTCCGAAACCGCCCATGGTGAGCAGCGCCTCCAGCGCCTCGGCCTGGTCCGGGACGGGCAGCTCGCGGAAGCCCTCGGCGGGGTAGGCGTCCAGGACGGCGAGCAACTCGACCTGCTGGCCCAGCTCCTGGAGCCGGACGGCCACGGCGTGCGCGATGATCCCGCCGGTGGACCAGCCGAGCAGCCGGTACGGGCCCTCGGGCTGGACCTCGCGCAGCCGGTCGGCGTAGTGCGCGGCCAGTTCCTCCAGCGTCGCGGGCAGGGGGAGTCCGGCGGTGGCGGCGCCGACGCCCTGGGCCTGGAGTCCGTAGATCGGGACCTCGCCGGGCAGGTTGCGGATCAGGCCGGTGTAGCACCAGCTGAGGCCGCCGGCCGGGTGGACGGCGAACAGCGGGCGCTGCCGGCCGGGGGCCACGGGCCGCAGCGGGAGCAGGACGTCGAGGGCGTCGCTGCCCGGGGAACCGGCGGTGAGGGCCGCGTCGAGGGCGGCCACCGTGGACGCCTGGAACAGCGCGCCGATGCCGATCTCCAGCCCGAGCACCTCGCGGATCCGCCCGGCGAGGCGCACGATCAGCAGTGAGTGGCCGCCGAGCGCGAAGAAGTCGTCCTCGACCCCGACCGACGCCAATCCGAGCACCTCGGCGAACAGTTCGCACAGCTGCTGCTCGCGCGGGGTGCGCGGCGGGCGGCCGGCGCCCGCCGCGGGTGCCTCGGGGGCGGGCAGGGCCCGGCGGTCGAGCTTGCCGTTGGCCGTCAGGGGGAGGCGGTCGAGCAGCACGACGGCGGAGGGCACCATGTGGGCGGGCAGTTCGGCGGCGGCGTGGGCCCGGAGGTCGTCCGGCGTGGTGCCCCCGGCCACCGCGTAGCCGATCAGCCGCCTGTCCCTCGGCACGTCCTCCCGGACCACCACGGCGGCGTCGGCGACGGCCGGGTGGGCGGCCAGCACCGCCTCGATCTCGCCGAGTTCGATCCGGAAGCCGCGCAGCTTGACCTGCTGGTCGGCGCGGCCGAAGTACTCCAGCACGCCGTCGGCGCGGCGCCGGGCCAGATCCCCGGAGCGGTACATCCGGGCGCCGCTCTCGCCGAAGAGTCCGGCGTACGGGTCGGCGACGAAGCGGGTGGCGGTCAGCTCGGGGCGGCCGAGGTAGCCGCGTGCCAGGCCCGCTCCGGCCACGTACATCTCGCCGGTGACGCCGGGCGGCACGGGCTGGAGGTGCTGGTCGAGGACGTAGACCCGCAGGTCGGGGATGTTGACGCCGATGGTGCTGCTGCTCCCGGCGGCGGCGCTCGCCCGGTCCAGGGCGATGTACGAGACGTGCACGGTGGTCTCGGTGATCCCGTACATGTTGACCAGCGTCGGCGCGTCCTCGGCGTGCCGCTCGTACCAGTCGTCCAGGCGGCCGAGTTCGAGCGCCTCGCCACCGAACACCACGTAGCGCAGGGCGAGTTCGCTGCCGGGGCGGTCCCGGTCGGCGGCGTTGAGCTGGTAGAAGGCGGAGGGCGTCTGGTTGAGCACGGTGACCCGCTCGCGGGCCAGCAGCTCCAGGAAGGCCGCCGGGTCGCGGCTGACCAAGTGCGGGACGACGACCAGGCGGCCGCCGTGCAGCAGGGCGCCCCACAGCTCCCAGACCGAGAAGTCGAAGGCGTAGGAGTGGAAGAGCGTCCAGACGTCCTCGGCACCGAAGCCGAACCAGTGGTCGGTGGCGCCGAACAGCCGGACCACGTTGCGGTGGGTGACGGGCACGCCCTTGGGCCGGCCGGTGGAGCCGGAGGTGTAGATGACGTACGCGATGTCGTCGGCGCGCAGCGGGCGGGTGCGCTCGTGCTGGGCCAGCGGGACGGCCGGGTGGCTCCCGGACTCCGGTCCGTCGACCAGGAGTTGCCGCACCTCGTGGGCGGGCAGTCGGGGTGCGGTGGCCCGGTCGGTGAGCAGGGCGGCGGGGGCGGCGTCGGCCAGCATGTAGGCGAGCCGGTCGGCCGGGTAGTCGGGGTCGAGCGGCAGGTAGGCGGCGCCGGACTTGGCCACCGCCAGCAGGGCGACCACGAGTTCGAGCGAGCGCGGCAGGGCGAGCGCGACGATGGTGCCGGGCCCGATGCCCTCGGCGGCCAGCAGCCGGGCCAAGCGGTCGGCGCGGGCGGACAGTTCGGTGTAGTCCAGCCGCTCGTCGCGGTGACTGACGGCGATGGCGCGCGGGTTGGCTGCGGCCGCCGCCTCGAAGAGGTCGGGCAGGGTCGCGGCGCTCGGGGTGGCGGGCGTCGGGGAGATCTGCGCGGTGGGGGCGCCGTTCCACTCGACCAGGGCGCGCAGCCGCTCCCGCTCGCTGATCAGCGGGAGTCGGCCGATCGGGGTGTCGGGGGCGGTCGCGGCGGCGGTGAGCAGCCGGTTGAGGCGGTCCGCGAGGGCGGCCGCGGTGGCGGCGTCGAAGAGGTCGGTGCGGTACTCCAGGAAGCCGCCGATGCCGCCGCCGGGCAGTTCGCCGGCGTTGAGGGTGAGGTCGAACTTGGCGGTGCCGCTGGGGATCGCGGCGATGTCGGCGGTGAGGCCGCCGCCCAGCGCGATCCGCTCGTCCGGTCGGCTCTGCCAGGCGAGCATCACCTGGAACAACGGGTGGCGGGCGAGCGAACGGGCCGGGTTGAGCTCCTCGACCAGCCGGTCGAAGGGCAGGTCGGCGTGCTCGTGCGCGGCGAGCACGGTGGCGCGGACCCGGGACAGCAGTTCGCGGAAGGTGGGGTCGCCGGACGTGTCGGTGCGCAGCACCACGGAGTTGACGAAGTAGCCGATGAGTGCGGCCGTCTCCTGGTCCTCACGACCGGCCACCGGGGTGCCGACCGGGATGTCGGTGCCGGCGCCGTGCCGGGTGAGCAGGGCGGCGAGCCCGGCCTGGACGGCCATGAAGACGGTGCTGTCGGCGGACCGGGCGAGCCCGGCCAGGGCGGCGTGCGCCTCGGCGCCGAGGGTGAAGGGCACGGTGGCGCCCTGGTGGCCCGCGACGGCCGGGCGGGGGCGGTCGGTGGGCAGTTCCAGCTGGTCGGGCAGCCCGGCGAGCGCGGCGCGCCAGTACTCCGTCTGCCGGACCGCCAGTGGGCTGGGCGCGTCGGCGGTGCCGAGCCGTTCCCGCTGCCAGACCGCGTGGTCGGCGAACTGGACGGTGAGCGGCGGGAGTTCGGGAGCGCGACCGGCGGTCCTGGCAGTGTAGGCCGCGGCGAGGTCGCGCAGCAGCGGGGTGGTGGAGGCGCCGTCGCTCGCGATGTGGTGGAGCAGCAGGAGCAGGGTGTGCCGCTCCGTCCCCTGGCCGGGCTCGGCGAACAGCGTGGCGCGCAGCGGCGGTTCGGCGGTCAGGTCGAAGGCGTACCGGACCGCCTCGGCCAACGTGCCCTTCCCGTCGTGCGGTTCGACGGCCGTCGGCGGCAGGACGCGCTGGTACGGCGTGCCGTCCGGCTCCTCCCCGTAGACGGTGCGCAGGACTTCGTGCCGGGCGGTGAGGTCGCCGAGGGCGAGGGTGAGGGCACGCCGGTCGAGCGGGCCGGTGAGGGTGAGGGCGAGCGGGATGTTGTAGGTGGGGCTGGGGCCTTCGAGGCGGTGCAGGAACCAGAGGCCGCGCTGGGCGGGCGAGAGGGGCATCCGCTCGGTGCGCGGCACCGGGACGGGGGCGGGGGCGAGGTCGGAGGCGGGGCGCGTTTCCGGCGCCCCGGCCGCTCCCAGGTGGGCGGCGAGGCCGGCCGGGGTCGGCTGCCGGAACACGTCGGCGAAGCCGACCGGGGCGGCGAAGGTGTCGCGCAACCGGGCGGCCAGCCGCCCGGCGAGCAGTGAGTGGCCGCCGAGGTCGAAGAAGGAGGCGTCCCTGCCGGGCGGCCTCGGGAGGCCGAGGACCTCGGCGAACAGGCCGCAGACCGTCTCTTCCTGCGGCGTGGCCGGGGCGGTGGCGGCGGTCGCGGAGGTGGCGGCGACCGGCTCGGGCAGGGCCCGGTGGTCGAGCTTGCCGTGGGCGGTGCGCGGCAGTTCGTCCAGCAGTTGGACGGACGCGGGGACCATGTGTGCGGGCAGCCGGGCGGCGAGTGCGGCGCGCAGCCCGGCCGGGTCGGGCACGGCGCCGGTCCCGGGTGCGCCGGTCTCGGGGACGCCGGTCTCAGGTGCGCCGGTCCCGGAGGCGCCTGTCGCAGAGGCGCCGGTCTCGGGAGCTCCGGCCTCGGGCCGGCCGCCTCGCTCGGGGGCGCCGCTGCGCTCGGGGACGACGTAGCCGAGCAGGCGCTTGCCCTGCGGCCCGGGGCGGGCGATCACCACGGCCTGGGCGACGCCGGGCAGTTCGGCGAGGACGGCGGCGACCTCGCCGGGCTCGACCCGGAAGCCGCGGATCTTCACCTGGTCGTCGGCCCGGCCGAGGAACTCCAGGGTGCCGTCGGATCGGCGGCGGACCAGGTCGCCGGTGCGGTACATCCGGCTGCCGGGCGGGCCGAACGGGTCGGCGACGAAGCGTTCGGCGGTCAGATCCGGGCGGCCGAGGTAGCCGCGGGCCAGACAGGCGCCGGCCACGTACAGCTCACCGGTGACACCGTCGGGCACGGGGCGCAGCGAGCCGTCCAGGACGTAGGCGCGGGAGCCGCGCACCACCCGGCCGGCCGGGGCGCCGTCCGGGCCCGGGGTCCAGGCGTAGGCGTCGACGGTGGTCTCGGTCGGGCCGTAGAGGTCGACGGGGTGCAGGCCGGGGACGGCGGTCAGGCACTGCCAGAGCCCGGGCGGGGTGGCCTCGCCGCCGACCACGAGGACGGACGGGCGGTGCCGGCCCTCGTCCAGGATGCCTTCGGCGAGCAGGACTTCGAGGTAGGAGGGGGTGAGGTCGAGGTAGTCGATGCGCTCGCGGTCGAGGTGGGCGGCCAGCGCGGCCGGGTCGCGGTAGGTGGCGTCGTCCAGCAGGTGGAGTTCGTGGCCGTGGACCATCCAGAGCACCGGGTCCCAGGAGGCGTCGAAGGCGAACGAGGCGCTGTGGGCGACGCGCAGCCGGTCCCGGCCGGTGCGGCCCAGGGCGGGGGCGATGTGGTCCTCGCCGAGGCCGGCGTGCAGGTTGGCCAGCGAGGCGTGGGTGACCACCACTCCCTTGGGGCGTCCGGTGGAGCCGGAGGTGTGCAACACGTAGGCGGGGTGGTGTGGTTGGGGCGCCGGCGGGGCGGTGTCGGGCTCGGTGTCCACCTCCCCCGGTCGGACTGTGGGCAGGTCGGCGAGCCGGACGGTGGGCAGGTCGGCGGGCAGGTCGAGGGCGGCGAGGGTCTCGGCGGTGCCGATCGCGCAGAGCGGGCGGGCGTCGGCCAGCACGGCGGCGAGGCGCTGCGCGGGGTGGGTGAGGTCGAGCGAGACGCACGCGCCGCCCGCCTTGAGGACGGCGAGCATCGCGACCAGGGTGTCGGTGCCGCGCGGCAGGGCGATCGCGACCGGCGAGCCCGCCCGGACACCGAGGGAGGTCAGGCGGTGGGCGAGGCGGTTGGCGGCACGGTCGAGTTGCCGGTAGGTCAGGGCGGTCGAGCCGGAGCGGACGGCGACGGCGTCCGGCGTGCGGGTGGCCTGCTCGGCGAACAGCTCGGGCACGGTCCGCTCGACCGGAGGCTCGGTGCGGCCGGCGGTGGCGCGGCGCAGACCGTCCGCGTCGAGCAGGTCGATCCGGGCGATCGGCGACCGCGGGTCGGTGAGCAGGAGGTCGGCGAGGGCGTCGAGGTAGCGCAGCAGGCCGTCCCGGTGGGCGGCGAGGGAGGCGGCGCCGTGACGGGCCGGGTTGGCGTCGAGGACCAGGCGCAGCGCGCCGTCCGGGCCGGGTGAGACGTTCAGGGCGAGGTCGTCCACCGGGCCGGCGGCCAGGTTGCGGACGTCGCCGCGCAGGCCGGCCAGGTCGAGGTCCCCCTCGAAGGCCTTGATGTTGACCATCGGGCCGAACAGGGCTCGGCGGTCGCCGGTGCGGCCGAGGTCGCGGCGCAGGTCCTCCAGCGGGTAGCGCTGGTGGCGGCGCACGGCACGCAGTTCGCGGACCACCGTGCGCACCAGGGTCTCGGCGCTGTCGGCGGGGCGGACGGCCAGGCGCAGCGGCAGCACGTTGGCGGCGGCGACGGGGGTGCGCAGGGCGGCCGGGCCGCGGCGGTTGGCGAGCGGCAGGCCGAGGAGGACGTCCTGGGTGCCGGTCAGGCGGTGCAGGTAGCCGGTGGTGGCGGCGAGGAGCAGTTCGGCCCAGGTGGCGCGGGCGGTGGCGGCGGCGCGTTCCAGGCGGTCGCGGGTGCCGGCGGGGAGGTCTGTGGTGAGGCGGATACCCGTGCCGGGGGCGGGCGTTGTGGGGGCGGGCTCAGGGGTGGTACGGACGACGGGGCCGGGTCCGGGGGCGGCAGAGGCGGCGGGGGCGGCAGAGGCGGCGGGGGCGGCGGGGCCGGGTCCGGGGGCGGCAGGGGCGGCAGGGCCGGGTTCGGATCCGGGGCCGGGTTCGGGCGTGCCCGGGAGGGTCGCCGGGGTGTCGATGTCGCCCAGCCGGGCGGACCAGTGGGCGCGGTCGGCCGCGTACTCGGCGCTCGCACGGTAGGCGGCCTCCTCGGCGGCGGCCTCGGCGAGCGTGGCGAACGGGGTCGGGGCGGGTTCGGCGCCCGCGGTGTGGGCGGTGTAGAGGGCGGCGACCCGCTCGCCGAGGAGGGTCAACGCATAGGCGTCGACGGCGAAGTGGTGGATGCGGCGGTACCAGATCCAGCGTTCCTCGCCGAGGCGGAGGAGCGCGTGGGTGAACAGCGGGCCTTCGGCGAGGTCGGCCGGGCGGGCGAGGTCGGCGCGCATCCAGGCCTCGGCCGCGGCGGCGGGGTCGGTGCCGGTGCCGGCGGGATCGGCGCCGGCGGAGCCCGTGCCGGCGGTGGCGCGCAGGTCGAGGCGGTGCAGCGGCCAGGGCAGGCCCGGGCGCACCCGCTGGCGGGGCGTGCCGTCCGGGCCGGTGACCACGACGGCGCTCAGTGCTTCCGCCTCCTCCACCGCCTGCCGCAGCGCCCGCTCGAACCGGTCCTCGTCGAGCGGGCCGGCGATCTCGACGGCGTCGCCGGTGTTGTAGACCGGGCTGGCGGGGTCGAGGGTCTGGGCGTACCAGATGGCGGCCTGCGCGGCGAGCAGGGGGACGTCGGCGGTCTGGGTTTCGACGGCGGGCATGGGGTGGAGAGCTCCTCGGGGATCCGGAACGCCTTACTTAGGTTAGCCTAATCTAACTTCATCTGATCTGGTCAACGACTCGGGAAAGCCCGGGCCCTGACACCCCGGAGGCGCCGCCCCATGCCCCTGACCGAGCCACCGACCACGCCTCTCACCGAGGCCAAGCAGGCCGTGCGCGAACGCGTCCACGCGCACCGCGCGGACCTCCTCGCACTCAGCCGCCGCATCCACGCCCACCCCGAGACCGCCTTCGAGGAGCACCTCGCGGCAGCCTGGTGCGCCGAACTCCTGGGCGCGCACGGCTATTCGGTCACCGCGCCGGCGCACGGGCTGGCCACCGCGTTCGACGCGCGCCTCGGCAGCGGGCCGGTCACCGTCGCGCTGGTCTGCGAGTACGACGCGCTGCCCGGCCTCGGACACGCCTGCGGACACAACCTGATCGCCGCCGCCGGGATCGGCGCGGCGCTCGCCCTCGCCCCGTACGCGGACCAACTCGGGCTCACCGTACGGGTGATCGGCGCACCGGCCGAGGAGCGCGGGGCGGGCAAGGCGCTGCTGCTGGAGGCGGGGGCGTTCGACGGGGTGGACGCGGCGATGATGGTCCACCCCTGCCCCGTCGAGGTCGCCGACTTCCGTTCCTTCGCGCTCGGCACCCTGTCCGTCCGCTACACCGGGCGGGCCGCCCACCCGAGCCTCGATCCGCACCGGGGGCGCAACGCCGCCGACGCGCTCACCGTCGCCCAGGTCGCGATCGGGTTGCTGCGCCAGCAACTCCCGCCGCAGTGGCGGGTGCACGGCATCACCACGGCTGCGGGGACGGCGCCGAACCTGATCCCCGACAGCGCGAGCGCCGAGTACGAGATCCGTGCCTCCGCGGCCGAGGACCTCGCCGAGCTGCGTTCCCGGATCGAGGACTGCTTCCGCGCGGGGGCGCTCGCCACCGGGTGCGAGGTGGAACTGACCCGGCCCGAGCCGGACTACCTGGACATGCGCTCCGACCCGGGGCTGCTGGCGCTGTGGCGGGCCAACGCGGCGGCGCTCGGCCGGCCGGAGCCGGTCGAGAGCGGACCCTTCGCCTGTACGGACATGGGGAACGTGTCACACGTGGTGCCGTCGATCCACCCCGTGCTGGACATCACCGGCGGCGCCTGCGCCCCGCACGAGGCGGCGTTCGCCGAGGCGGCGCTGGGCGAGGAGGCGGAGCGGGCGGTGCTGGACGGCGCGGTGGCGATGGCGTGGACGGCGGTGGACCTGGCGGCGGGTCCGGCGGTGGATCCGGCAGAGGGCCTGGGCTTGGTGGCGCGTCCGGCGGCGGCGGTGGATCCGGCAACGGCGAACGAATGACAGCCGACAACTTTCAGCGAACAGATAACGAAATCTGTTCGCTGAAAGTTGTCATCTGAAACCTGTCATCCGAAAGCTGTCCGCGCTCCCCGCCCCGGGCACCCCTCACCCGCCGAGCAGCACCCCCGGCGCCACCCGCACCGCCGTCACACCCAGCTCCCGCACCAGCGCCCCGACCCGCCCCTCCCGCCCCGGGTCGGCGAGCACCACCGCGGCGCCCGTCCGCAGCGGCCACAGGTACTCCCAGAGCGGCAGGCCCAGGTGCAGCACCCGGTCCCCCGGTCCGAGCGGATGGGCCGCCTGGAGCTCGCGCACCCGGCGGTCCGCCTCGGCGTGGGTGAGCCGGACGGCGGCCGGGCGCCCGCCCGGGCCGTACCCCACGCAGAGCAGGTGCTGCGGGGTGAGCGCCCGGGGCGGGTCGGTGGGCAGCTCGCCGTCCGTCTCCAGCGACGCGAGCGCGCCCGGCACCCCCTCCCCCAGCACGCAGACCGGCGCGGTCTCGGCGAGCAGCCGCTCCCGCCGCCCGGGCGCGTCCGCCGGGTCCAGCGGCAGGTACGCCGCCCCCGCCTTCGCCACCGCCAGCAGCGCCGTCAGCAGCTCCGCCGGTCGGCTGAAGCCCGCCAGGCCGACCACCGCACCCGGACGGGCCCCACGGACGGCCAGGGCACGCGCCAGCCGGTTGGCCGAGGCGTTCAACTCCCGGTAGCGGACGGCCTCCCCGTTCGCGAGCAGCAGGGCCGGCGCGTCCGGCGTCCGGGCCGCCTGCGCCTCGACCGGCCCCACCACGGTGGTCGCCGGGTACTCCACCGCCCGGCGGGGCAGCGGAGGCACCTCGGGCAGCGCCGAACGCCCCGCCGGGCGCCCGTCCGGACGCACCACCCCGCCGACGGCGCCCGGGGCCGCCTCCCGGACCCCCGCCGCCCTCACGCCGCGCCCAGCAGTTCGGCCCAGGCCTCGATCGCCGGGCGCTCCGCGAGTTCGACGAACGCCACCTCGGCCCCCTCCTCCCGCCAGCGTGCGGCGAGCGTCATCAGCCGGATGGAGTCCAGCCCCCAGTCGACCAGGTTCTCGTCCAGCGGGATCTCCGCCGGGTCCTCGCCGAGCAGATCGGCGACCTCGGCCCGGATCCGCTCCACCGTGAAGCCCACGCCCGTCACTTCCCGCCCACCCCTTCGAGTGCACCGACGGCCGCCCCGCCCGGGATCGCCGCCCCCAGCATCCCGAGCACGGCCTCCGCCGTGGCGACCATCCCGCAGCGCCCGGCCACCCAGGCCAGCGCGCCACGGTGCTCCGCCGGCCCGAAGTCCGCGACCGCGTCGGCCACCACGAAGGCCCGCACGTCCCGCATCCAGGCGTCGCAGGCGGTGGCCTGCACGCCGATGTGCGCGTACACGCCCGTGATCACCAGTTGGTCCCGCCCCCGTTCGCGCAGCAGCCGATCCAACTCGGTGCGCACGAAGGCGCTGTACTTCCACTTGGTGAGCACGGTGTCCCCCGGCTCCGGGGCGACGGCGTCGGCGATCGCGGTGGCCCGGGGGTCGTCCGGGATGCCCGGCCCCCAGAAGTCCTGTTGCAGCCCGCGCTCGGCCGGGCTCTGTCCGCCGAGCTGCGCCGAGTACACGACGGGGACGCCCGCGGCACGCGCCGCCGCGGCCAACGCCGCGACGTTTCCGAGGAGTTCGGGCACCGGTGCGGCGTCGGGCCGGTAGGCGTCCAGGAAGTGGTTCTGCAGGTCGTGCACCAGCAGGACGGCGCGGGCCGGGTCCACCGTCCAGGCGACCCGGTTGGCGGGCAGTTCCTCGGCGGCGGGCATGGGATAGCGGGGAATGCGGGGCAGGCCCACGGTGGTGTTCCTTTGCTGGATCTCGTACGGGATCTCGGATTCCGGTGGCGGACGCGGTGGATCAGCGGTCGGTAAGCGAGGCCGCGATGGCGGCGCGCAGGTCCTTCTTGCTGACCTTCCCGATCCCGGTGGCCGGGAAGGCCTCGACGAACTCGACCCGGTCCGGCACCTTGTACTCGGCGAGTCCGCGCTGACGCACGAAGCGCTTCAACTCGACGACCTTCGGGGGAGATTCACGGTGTTCGGCGCGCAGCACCACATAGGCGCAGGCGCGCTCGCCCAGGTACCGGTCGGGCATCGACACCACGGCCGCGTCGTGCACGGCGGGGTGGGCGAGCAGGTGGTTCTCGACCTCCTCGGCGGCGACCTTCTCGCCGCCCCGGTTGATCTGGTCCTTGGCCCGCCCCTCGACCACCAGGTGGCCCGTCGGGGTGCGCCGGACCAGGTCCCCGGTGCGGTAGAACCCGTCCTCGGTGAAGGACGTGGCGTTGTGGTCCGGCGCGTTCCAGTAGCCGCGGATGGTGTAGGGGCCGCGGGTCAGCAGGTGGCCGGTGACGCCGTCGGGCACGTCCCGGTCGTGGTCGTCCACCACCCGGACCTCGTCGTCCGGCGAGATCGGCCGGCCCTGGGTGGTGGTGATCAGCTCCTCCGGGTCGTCCAGCCGGGTGTAGTTGACCAGCCCTTCGGCCATCCCGAACACCTGCTGGAGGGTGCAGCCCAGCACCGGACGCACCCTCCGGGCCGCCTCCGTACTGAACTTGGCGCCGCCGACCAGCAGCACCTCCAGGCTCTCGTAGCCACGGGCGCCGCGCTCGGCGGCGTCCAGCCAGAGCAGCGCGAGCGGCGGCACCAGCCCGGTGATGGTCACGCCCTCGCTTTCGATCAGCGGGAAGGCCGTCTCCGGGGCGAGCTGCGGGCAGAGCACCACCCGGCCGCCGGCGTACAACGTGCCGAGCGAACCCGGCGAGCTGAGCGGGAAGTTGTGGGCGGCCGGCAGCACGCACAGGTACACGCTGTCCGCGTCCTGCCCGCACAGTTCGACCGAGCCGCGCAGCGAGTAGATGTAGTCGTCGTGGGTGCGCGGGATCAGCTTCGGCACGCCGGTGCTGCCGCCGGAGAGCTGGAGGAAGGCGACGTCCCCGGGCGCGGGCTCCCCGCCGAAGGCCTCCGGGCCCGGCCCGTCGCAGGGCACGTCCGCGAGCCGGACGTGCTCCCCCGGGTCCTCGCCGGCCACCAGCACCAGTCGCAGCGAAGGGTTCTCCGCCCTTACCCGACCGGCGAGTTCGCGGTAGTCGTAGCCGCCCTCGACGGCCGGCACGACGTACCCGGCCGCCCCGGTGAAGGAGCAGAAGTACCCGATCTCGGCGTACCGGTGGGCGGGCAGCGCGAAGACCGGCAGCGCGCCGATCCGGAAGAGGGCGAAGACGACCTCGAAGAACTCGGCGGCGTTGGGGAGTTGGACCACCACGCGGTCCCCGGCCCGGATGCCCCGGGCGAGCAGTCCGGCCGCCATCCGGTCGGCCCGGCGGTCGAGTTCGGCGTACGTCCAGCTCCGCCGCGTCGCCGCCACCGAGTGGCCGCCCGGGTCGACGACGGCAATCCGCTCGCCGTGCGCGGCGGCGCGCTCGCGCAGCATCCGGCCGAAGGTCTCGCCTCGCCAGTACCCGGCGGCCCGGTAGCGCTCGGCGAACTCGGCGGGGTACGGGGTGAAGCCCGCCCGGACGGTCTCCAGCGGTGTCACCGGGCCACCCCCACGGCGTCCAGGAAGGTGCGGAACTTGGCGCTGGTCTCGGCCAGTTCGGCCTCCGGCCGGGACTGCTCGACCACGCCCGCGCCGGCGTACACCCGCAGCGTCCGCTCCTGCGCCTCCGCGCAGCGGATGGTGACCACCCACTCGCCGTCACCGGTGGCGTCCTGCCAGCCGACCATGCCGGTGTAGAGGCCGCGGTCGAAGGGCTCGACCTCGCCGATCACCCCGCGTGCCAGGTCCGTCGGCGTGCCGCAGACGGCCGGGGTGGGGTGCAGCGCGCAGGCCAGTTCCAGTGCGGAGACCGACGGGTCGGCCAGCTCGCCGCGGATCGTCGTGGCCAGGTGCCACATCGCCGCCGTCCTCACCAGCGTGGGCCGTTCGGGCACCTCCAGGGTGCGGCAGTACGGCGCCAGCGCGTCACGGATGGCGTCCACCACGACGGCGTGCTCGTGCAGGTCCTTGGGCGACTCCAGCAGTGCGGCGGCCCGCCGGACGTCCTCGCCGAGGTCCTCGCCGCGCGGCACCGAGCCGGCCAGCGGGTTGGCCAGCACGGCCGGTCCCCGCCGGGAGAGCAGCAGTTCGGGGCTGGCGCCGATCAGGGTACGGCCGCCGCCGGCCGGGACGGCGAAGGTGTAGCCGCCCGGGTCACGCCGGGCCAGCCGTTGCAGGATGGCGGGCAGGTCGAGCGGCTCGGCGGCGGTCAGCTCCAGCGTCCGGGCCAGCACCACCTTGCTCAACTCTCCTCCGCGCAGCCGCTCCACGGCGGCGGCGACGCCCGCCCCGTACGCCTCCGGGGCGGGCACCGGGCTGATCCGCCAGTCGGCCCGCTCGGCCGGCGGCGCGGGCAGTGCGATCAGCGGGTCGTCCCGCAGCGCCCCCGCGACGCGGACGCCGGCGGGGACGGCGAGTTCGACCCGGCTGTCCCGGTCGAACGCCACCGCGCCCATCACCAGGGGCCGTTCGACCCCCGCCCGGCCGGCTTCGGTCAGGGCCTCGGCCACCCGCGCGGGCAGTGGCCGCCCGTCCTGCGGCACCCGGGCGTGCACGCCGGAGCCGAGCAGGGTGCGGGTCGGCGAGGCGAAAAAGGCCTCGTCGGAGCCGGCCCGGTACTGGCCGAGCAGTCCGCTGGCCGCACCGATGACGGCGTGGTCCGGGCCTCCGGCAGGGGCGTTCACCGGGGCGTCGGGGCCGGCGGGTATCGGCCCGAGGGGTGCCGGGCCGGCGGGTGCCGGGCCCGCGGCCGTCAGCCCGACGAGGGCGTGGTGCACCGTGGTCACGGTGTTCTCTCCAGTCTGGGAGGGTTCTTGGGGAGGAGGTGGAGCGGCGCCGCTCAGGCGCGCAGGGTCGCGCCGCCGTCGACGTACAGGTCGTGCATGGTGATGTGCCGCGCCCGGTCCGAGGCCAGGAAGACCACCGCCTCCGCGATGTCGGCGGGCGCGGCGATCCGGCCGAGCGGGATGCCGACCCGCCAGGCGCTCAAGTCGCCCTCGATCACCCGGCGTTCGGCCGCCTCGGCGTCCTCGCCCCACAGCGCGCGCTGCATCTCGGTGTCGGTCGAACCCGGCGACACCACGTTGCAGCGCACCCCGGAGCGCGCGAGTTCCAGCCCCAGGCAGCGGGTGAACATGGTGGCCGCCGCCTTGGACGCCGCGTAGGCGGCCATGCCGGCCCGCGGCACCCCGGCGGCGTTGGACCCGACGGTCACGATCGCCCCGCGCCCGCGGGCCGCCATCCGGCGGCCGACGGCGCGGCTGGTGTGGAAGACGCCGTCGGTGTTCACGGCGAAGGTGTCGGCCCAGTCGTCGTCGGTGAGTTCGACGGCCGGGGCGGTGCGCAGGATGCCCGCGACGTTCACCAGGGTGCCGATCGGGCCGAGTTGGTCCTCGATCGACTCCACCGTCTCGTTCACGGATTTGGCCTCGGAGACGTCCAGCACGTACGGGCGCACGGACGGGACCTCGGCCACCAGGGCGTCGAGCCCGCCGGGCTTGCGGTCCACCGCCGCGACGACGGCGCCTTCGGCCACCAGCGCCCGGACCACGGCGACACCGATGCCCTGTCCGGCCCCGGTGACCATCGCGACGGCACCGGCGAATTCGGACTGTTGCTGCACGGGACATCCCCTCCGACCAGCGAGATTAGGCAAGGCTAACCTAACACAGCTGTTCGCCCGCGCCGCCAGTCTGTGCGAACGTCAACTCGCCCCGGGCACGGCGGAGCCGCCCTCCCCGGGCTGGGGGGCGGACGGCCTCGGTTTCGTCCTCGTTCCGACCGGCGGGCCCTTCACGGCCGGCGGCTCGCGTGGATCAGCTCGTGTCCGTCGCGGCCCTCCCTGGTCCATGAGGTCTTCGCCCGTTGCGGACCCGTACGTGGGGCGGCACACCGGGACGCGAGGTCCGCAGGGGCGGGCGCGAGCGGACGCGAGCGGTCACGGGAAGGACAGAGGCAGTCAAAGAACGTCAGGGGAAGGTCGTGCATGTGCCCAGGCGGCGGCGAAGCGGCAGCAGAGGTCGGGAATCGGCGGGCCCACCGACTCCAGCTGCTTGATGCCGAGGAAGCCCCGCACGGCCAGGGAGCCGCGCTCGCGAACTAGATGATTGATGCCAAGGGGTTCAGTGGTCGTACGCGGTGAGGGAACGCATGACGGGCTGCCCGGTCTGGTCGTTGTGCCAGATCGCGGCGGT
>NZ_JBVITE010000009.1:117604-199739 GCF_055575155.1 Kitasatospora sp. NPDC034533 | reverse complement strand
GCACACCCCCCCCCTCCTCTTAGTAGACCTCTTGCCGAGGCAGAGGGGAGGGGGGGGGGGGGGGGGGGGGGGGGGGGGGGGGGGGGGCCCCCCACCCCCCCCCCCCCCCCCCCCCCCCCCGGGCCCGCCCCGAGGCGGAGAGCCCCGAGGCCGAGAGCTCAGGCCAGGCCGGCCAGGGCGATGGCCTCGGCCAGGCGGTGCTCGGACCGCTTGCGCGCCCGCTCGGCGCCCTCCCGACGGATCCGGGTGAGTTCGGACCGGTCCTCCAGGAGCGCGAGCGCACGCTCGCGGACCGGGCCGAGGGTGTCGATGACGGCCGTGCCCACCGCCTCCTTCAGGTCCCGGTAGCCGCCGATCCCCTCGGCGGCCTCCTCCGGCGTCGTCCCCCGGCAGGCCGCCAGGATGTCGAGCAGGTTGGCGACGCCCGGCTGCTCGACGGCGTCGTAGCGCACCTCGTTGCGGCCGTCGGTCACCGCGCGCGCGAACTTGCGGCGGATCACGTCGGGCTCGTCCAGCACGAACACGATGCCGTGCGCCTCGGAGCTCGACTTGGACATCTTCCGCGACGGGTCGCTCAAGTCCCGCACCCGCGCCCCGGCTTCGGGGAGCACCGCTTCGGGGACCACGAACACCTCGCCGTAGTCGTTGTTGAAGCGGCGGGCCAGCGTGCGGGCCAGCTCGACGTGCTGGCTCTGGTCCTCCCCCACGGGCACCTGGGCGGTGCCGTGCAGCAGGATGTCCGCGGCCATCAGCACCGGGTACGTCAGCAGGCCGAGCCGCACGGAGGCGCTGCCCTGGGACTTCTCCTTGAACTGGATCATCCGGCTGGCCTCGCCGAACGTACAGGTGCACTCCAGGAGCCAGGCGAGGGCCATGTGCTCGCGGATGAGGTCCGACTGCACGAAGAGCCGGTCCCCGGGAACCCCGGCGGCCACCAGCACCGCCAGTTGATGATCCGTCAGGTGCCTGAGTCGCTCGGGATCGTGATTGACCGTCATGGCGTGCATGTTGCTCACGAAGTACAGGTCATCCGGCCGCGAGTGGGCCGCCCAACGGCTGACCGCCCCCAGGTAGTTGCCGAGGTGCGCTTCGCCCGAGGGCGTGATGCCGGAGAGTCTGATCACTGGTCCGTCTCTCTGCTGGTAGCGGTGCCGCCCGCGTGGACCAGCCGCAGCCGCCCACCCGAGCGGCCGAATCTGCGTGAAGCGCAAGGATCAAGCCACCCTAGGCGGCCCACCACAGTCGTTCCATGCGCGTCATGAGCCAGACCATACCACCGGAGGTTTCCATTCCGCGCCATTACATGATCCACACACGCGCTGGTGACGCACCGCGGTTCCCGAACGGAACGCATAACCGGAACGGGATGGTTCGCTCCCGCCTGACTTGAAGTGATCGCGGGCTCAATTCCGCCCCCTTGGCACGCCTATTCACTCGTGCTTGACTCGAGGTACTCGCGTCACAACCGCATCAGTTCGATCCAATCGCTTTCGGCGGATCGGGAGACGAACATGACCGGCGAAGCATTCACCCACCCCCACATCGCACCATTGTTCACCGGCGCCGTGGCCGCCCACGCGATCATCGTGGCGGACGACATCGGGCTTTTCGACATCCTGGCGAAGGACGCCATTCACGAATCCGATCTGGACCGGCCGCCATTGCTGCCGGACCGCGTCCGGGTGAAAGGCGTTCTGCGGGCGCTCCACCAGGCCGGAATCGTCCGGTCGCACAACAGGTCCTTCTCGTTGACCGAGGCCGGGAACGACCTCCAGCAACACGTCCCGGTCTTCAAGCTCTGGTTCGGCGGATACGCGTCGGTACTGGCGCAGCACGTCAAGGGCACGCTCGATCCGTCGACCGGCGTACGCGGCGACGTCGTCGCGGAGTCGTCCGGGCGGATCGGCGCCCACCACCTTGATGAAACGATTCTTCAGCTGATCGAGTCGCTGGACCCCCGGGGCACGGTCTGCGACGTCGGCTGCGGCGCCGGCGTCCGGCTGCTCGCCATCTGCGCCCGGACGGGACGGCCCGGAGTCGGGTTCGACCTGTCGCCGGGGGCGGTCCGCTCCGCGCGGGCCGCGGTCCAGGAGGCCCGGACGCTCGGCCTGGACCTGAGCATCCGGCAGGGCGATGCCACGGCTCTGCCCGAGCGGCTCCCGGACGTCGACATCGTCACCCAGGCGTTCATGACCCACCACATCGCTCCCGACGACTACTGCGCGGCCGTCCTGCGCTCCTACAAGGCGACCTTCCCCAACGCGCGGTACCTCGTCGTCTTCGACACCGTGACGCCCGACGAGCCGGGCACCGGACCGGAGCTTTTCGGGCCGGGCTTCGACTACCTCCACGCGCTCCAGGGCATGGAGCCGCGCAGCCGCGAGGCGGTGCGCCGGCTGATCGACGACGCGGGGTACCGGTGCGTCCGGGAGGTCGAGCTGGCCGTCCCCCACAGCTACGCGTGGGTCCTCCAGCCCGTCCGGGAGGGTGCGTGAGACCGGGCACGGACGTGCGGCGGGTCCTCGTCCTCGGAGCGGGCGAGGTCGGGACCGCCGTGTGCGAGGCCCTCCTCGACCGGCTGGCGCCCGCCTACCTGGCCGTGCACACCTCCCGGCCGCGGACCCTGCGGGCCAGGACCGAACACCTGCGGTCCCTGGCGGGCGAGGGCACCGAGATCGGCGGCAGCTGGGGGGACCTCTACGGCCCGGTCTCGCTGGCCCGCACGGCCGCGCGGGAGATGACCGACGAGGAACGCTGGGAGCTCGCCGGCTACTACCACCGGCCGGCCGAGCCCGGCTCCTCGATGATCCACCGGATCATCGAGGAGCACCGGCCCGACCTGGTCATCGACGCCGTCACCTCCGCGACGAGCGGCCCGAGGGCCGTCATCCCCGCCGCGTCCCGGGAGCACCTGCTACGGGCGGCCGCTCCCCGCAGTGGCGGCGACGGCGCGGGCGAGGCGGTCGCCATCGACCGGCGGGCGGTGCTGGACGCGCTGCTGGACCACCCGACGGCGGCACTCTCGCGGTACGTGGCCGACCTGGACGTCGCCCTGGGCGAGTTCGACGTGCGCTGCTACGTCAAGGTGTCCACCAGCGGCCTGGGCGGCATGGGCTTCAGCTGCCCCTACACCCACGGCAGCGACACCGACGGCTTCCTGTCCGAGGCGCTGCTCGGGAAGATCAGCGCGGCCGGCACCCTGCACCAGCTCCTGTGGAACCTCCACCACACCCGGGGACGCTCCGTGCGGCTGATCGTGCCGCTGGCCCTGGTGGGGTGGGAGGACGTCCGGTACGGGCCGTACACCAGCCGCGGCCTGCGGGTGACGGCACGGGACGCCCCGGAACACGCCCCGCCGCCGGACGCGCCCGACCCCGAGATGGTCGTCGTACCGGCCGGCGACAACTCCACCTACAGCCGCGCGGAAATGGCGCTCGGCACGGCGCTGGGCCAGTTCGAGAGCGTCACCCGCGAGGAGGTGGCCCACATCGTGGTGGACGCCGCGCTCGGCTCCACCCGCCACGACCTGTTCTCCGCCATGGACGCGGCGGCCGTCCAGCCCTCCTACCGGGGGGCGCACCTGCGCGCCGCGCTGCTGCGGCGCATGCGGGACCTCGAACGGGAGTTCCGGAGCCCCAGCGTGGTCAGCGGGAACCTCGGGCCGGCGGTCGCCAAGGACCTGTTCGAGTTGCACGTCCTCGTGCAGGCCGCCGGGTCCCCCGACCAGGCGTGGCGGGTCGAGGCGGAGACGCTGGCCAAGCAGTGCGCGGACCTCGTCTCCACCGACGCGTACCTGCGCCGGCAGGCCCTGTCCGTCGACCTGGGCGTCATGATGCCCGACGGCCGGACCCTGCTGGGGGCCGAACCGGCGGCCGGCCCCGGGACCGACCCGATTTCCGGCACCTGGGCCGATTTCCGGCCGGCCAACGTCCTCCGCTGGCAGAACGCCCTGCGCGAGATCGCGGAAAGCACCGATCCGCTGCGCCACGCTTTCCGTATCGACGACCGGGATTTCGAGATCGGCGAGATCCTGGCATTCCACTACTTCCTGAACGGAAAGACCCGAAGGATCGACGGCCACTGACCGGGGAGGAAACATGAAGGACTTCGACCAGGCACAGCTCGACATCCTGATGAAGGAAGCGCCGGGATTGCGGCGCGAACTGCGCCGGAACCAGTTCCTCGACCGTTCCGAACTGGAGCGCCTCCAGGACGCCGCATTCACCAGGATGGTGCGCCACGCCTACCAGAACGTCCCGCTCTACCGGCGCAAGTACGACGCGGCCGGAGTGGACGTCGCCGCGATCCGGGGCGTCGCCGACGCCCATCTCCTGCCCGTGCTGGAGAAGGAGGAGGTGATCGAGGGATTTCCGGAACACACGATCGCGGCCGGCTACTCACTGGACGAGCTCACCACCGCCATCACCGGGGGTTCCAGCGGAAAGACCCTGCGCATCGCGTACTCCGCGCAGACGATGCGCAAGCGGGTCATGACCGCCTACCGGATCTACGACATGATGATGGGCGGCTACCGGCCCCATCACGTGCAGACGTACGTGTACACCGGGAAGTACCCGATCGAGGGACTCCCGGACGGGAGTTTCCCGCTCCGGCACATCTGGACCCTGGACCCCCTGGACGAAGCCCGGCAGAAGCTCCTCGACAGCAAGCCGCACATGCTGACGCTCTATCCGTCCAGGCTGGAGGACATCCGCCGGACGTTGAGCGCGGAGGACGTCGAGCTGCTCCGCACCAACCTGATCGTCATCAACGTGAAGTCGGAGATGTCGACCCAGGCGCAGCGCGACGAGTGGTCGGAGTTCTTCGGGGTCCCGGTGCTGGACGAGTACGGGTCCGAGGAGATGGCCGGCACGGTCGCCGCCCAGTGCCCGCACAAGGGCTACCACATCTGGGAGGACATCGCCCTCGTCGAGGTGGTCGACGACGCCGGCACCCCGCTGCCCGACGGGGAGACGGGCGACCTGGTCGCCACCTGCCTCTACAACTGGGCCATGCCGATGATCCGTTACCGGCAGGGCGACATCGCGGCCCTCCACCCGGCGCGGGCCTCCTGCCCCTGCGGGCGCGCGCTGCGCATGCTCAAGTCCTTCGAGGGCCGCAGGAACTCCTCGTTCGCCCTGAGCAGCGGCCGGTTCCTCTCCTCCGGCTACCTGCTGGACGTGGGGTACACCCGGCTGATGCAGTACGGCGACGCCCTGAACTCCTGGAGCCTGGTCCAGAAGACCGCGGACACGGTGGCCTTCGAGTGCATCCCCGGCCCCGGGATGACCGAGGAGATCCGCGAGCGCATCCGGAGCGAGGTGTCGGACCTCCTGTTCGGCGAGGCGGAGGTCGAGGTCGAGTTCGTCGACTCCCTGCGCGTCACCAACCGGGGCAAGCGCAACCAGATCATCAGCCTCGTGCCCTGACGGGCCCCGTGCCGTGACCGGCCCCGCGCCGTGACAGATCTCGTGCCCTGACAGAGCAGACCTCGACCTCCCGGAGTGGCAGATGCCCGCCAGTGCCCGGTACACGAACCTCACGCGCTACGAGAACATCGGGATCAACAAGCAGTTCAACTTCGCCGACGGACACGCCCACCAGGGCCAGAACCCCGCGCAGCGGGCCATCGTCGCCCAGCTGCCGGAGCTGTTCTACACCGCCGAGACCAGCCTCCAGGCCGACTCCGAGGACGACTTCCAGCGGTCGTTCTTCTCGCTGGCCGGGCAGCACTCGGCCGTCACCCACCCGCGCACGTTCCTGTGCTACTCCGCCTCGCTGGCCACCGACCTGGTGGCGACGTACCTGTCGTCCAAGGGGCGCACGCTCAGTCTCCTCCAGCCCTGCTTCGACAACCTCGCCACCATCCTCAAGCGGCGCGACGTCCCCCTCGTCCCCGTCTCCGAGGACGCGTTGGGCGAGGAGCGGATCGAGTCGACCCTGCGGTCGATGGAGACGGACGCGCTCTTCGTCACGCTGCCCAACAACCCGACGGGCTTCCGGCTCGAACCCCACGTCTTCGAGCGGGTGGTCGAGTTCTGCCGGGCGAACGGCAAGCTCCTGATCATCGACTGCACGTTCCGGTTCTTCGTCACCTCGCCCTTCTGGGACCAGTACGAGGTGCTGGAGAGGTCCGGCGTCGACTACATCGTCATCGAGGACACCGGGAAGACCTGGCCCACCCAGGACCTCAAGTGCAGCATCCTCGCCGTCAGCGAGGCGCTGTACGAGGACGTGCTGGAGCTCCACAACGACATCCTGCTCAACGTCAGCCCGTTCATCCTGCGGCTGCTGACCTCGTACATCCGCGACACCGAGCGCAACGGCCTGGACGCCACCGTGTGGAGCGTCGTCCGCTCGAACCGCGAGGCGCTGCGCGCCGCCCTGCGCGGCAGCGTGCTGGTCCCCGCCCACCCGCGGAGCACCGTGAGCGTGGAGTGGGTGCGCATCGACCATCCGGACCTGCGCAGCGAGGACGTCGTCGAGGTGCTGAGCCAGGCGCACGTGGGCATCCTGCCCGGGGACCACTTCTACTGGGCCGACCACGAGACCGGAGCGCGGTACGTCCGCTTCGCCCTGGCCCGGCCGCCGGTGTGGTTCGCCGGCGCCTGCCGGCACCTGCGCGACGTCATCCAGGCCCACGAGAGCCTGCGCGCATGACGGCGTCCGCACACCGGCCTTCACCGCGCATCGTCTACCTCGACGAGCCGACCCACATCACCGCCGGCTTCCTGAACGCGCTCTCCGCCTTCGGTCCGGTGCGGGTGCACTACGACCGGCCCGACCCTGCGGAGGCGGTCCGCCGCCTCGCCGCCGCGGACATCGCCATCGTGGAGTGGACCAGGCTGACCGACGACATCCTGCGCCGGGCCGGCCGGCTCCGGCACGTCGCCACCGTCCTGTCCGCCACGGACCAGGTGGACCTGGCGGCGGCCCGCGAACTGGGCATCAGCGTCTCGCACTGCCCGCGGTACTCCGTGGCGGCCGTGGCCGACCACGTCATGACGTGCGCGGCGACGCTGCTGCGGCGGCTGCTGCCCGCGCACGCGGCGGCGGCCACGGGCGTGCGGCACCGCTACGTGCCGTACCTCGGCCGCGAGCCGCGCGGACTCACCCTCGGGCTGCTCGGGGTCGGCCGGATCGGGCGGGCGGTGGCCGAACGCGCCGCCGGGCTCGGCATGCACGTCATCGGCACCAACCGCGGCGGGGTGCCCGTCCCGGGCGTCGAACCGGTACCCGTCGACGAACTCGTGCACCGCAGCGACGTGCTCTCGGTGCAGGTGCCGGCCACACCCGGCACCGCCGGGCTGCTGAACGCCGAGCTGGTGGCGGGCCTGCGCCCGGACGCGGTGGTCGTCAGCGTCTCCCGGCACTCCGTCCTCGACGTCGAAGCGCTCCTGCGGCGGCACCGGGCGGGGGCGCTCGGCGGCATCGCGCTGGACGACGCCCCCGAGCACCTCGTCCCCGCGCTGAGCGCCGTGCCGAACACGCTGCTGACCCCCGGCATCGCCTGGTACACCGAGCGCGCCCGGCGGGAGAACCTGGACGAGGTCCTCGGCAACATCGAGAGCCATCTCGCCGGAGGAGGCCGCAATGTCGTCACCTGAGGAGCGGGCGGTCTCCGACGCGCGCGCATGGCTGTCCGACCACCTCCGGCACCTGTCCTCCGGTGCCCGGGTCACCGAGTCCGACGGCACCTTCGAGGTCACCGTCGGGCCGGGGCGGCCGCGCGCGGTCAGCGTCCTGTGCTGCTGGCACGAGCCGTGGGCCGAGCGCCACCACGGTGTGGGCACGGCCGTCTCGCTGTCCGCGCTGTACGTCCTGGAGCTCCTGGAGGCCGCGGCGCGCTGCCCCGACGCGGCCGTCAGCGCGCTGTTCATCGCGCTGGACAGCCTGCCGTCCCGTACCGGGGCGTTCGCGGCCGGCCGCCGGCTGCTCGACGCGCCCGGGCCGACGCGCCTGGTCGTGGTCGCCGCCGGGTGCGCCCCCGGCGGCGGGTTCGCGGCCGCCCCCGGCGTGCCGTCCGAGGAGGTCCTGGGCGCGTCCCTGCCCGCGTTGCACCGCTCCGGGCTGGACGACGACGTCGTCCACGAGCTCGCCGCCTGCCGACGCGAGGGGATCGCCGCCTGCGTCCTCGACCCGGTGCTCGGCACCGGACTGTGGGGGCCCGACGCGCTCTGGGCCGCCCTGCACACCCCTTCCCGGAAGCAGGACCGACCGAGAGGTGACGGCTGATGCACACCGACTGGGAGACCGACGAGTCCGCGCAGGACTACTCGCACAACGTCGAGGCCGCCGCGTGGCAGACCATGGGGTACCCGGCGGTCTTCGCGGCTCTGGGCCTGCCGCGCGGCGACGACGGCCTCGTCATCGACTACGGCTGCGGCCCCGGGTTCGTGGCCCGGCACGTCGCCGCCGAGTTCGGACACCCCGTGACAGCCGTGGACACCTCGGCGTCCATGGTGGAACTGGCGGCGCGCAAGCACTCCCACCCCCGGGTCGACTACCGGCACATCCGCTCGGGCCGACTGCCCTTCCTGCCCGACTCGGCGGCCGGCGGGTGCATGTCCTGCTTCGTCTTCATGCAGATCCCGGACCGGCCGGCCATGGTGGAGGCCTGCCGGGAGATCCGCCGGGTCCTGCGGCCCGGGGCCACGTTCGCCATGCTCAACACCCACCCGGACAGCGTCGGCGTCCAGTTCGCCACCCTGCGCAACGGCGAACCCGGCCGGTCGTACTCCTCCGGTGATCCGATGACCACCGTGCTCACCACGGAACAGGGGACGCTGACCCTGCGTGACTACTACTGGCACGTCGAGGACTACGCCTCGGTCGTGGCCGAGGCCGGCTTCCAGGACGTCACGGTCGAGCACGTGGCACCGCCCGCCGGGGATCCGACACCCCACCCGCAGTTCCTGCTGGTGCACGGCCGGGCCTGAGTCCCCCCGCCGGAGCCCGGGCCGCTGCCGGGTCCGGGCTCTCCGGCGGGGGGATCGGTCGCGCCCGCCGTCGGCACCGCCCGCGTGCCTGGCGTCGAATTCGGCGGCGACGGCGTCGAGCCGGTCCCGGGGCATCGGGCCGAGGGCGAGGGAGGGGACCCGGACCGGTGGCAGGCCGCCGAGGGGGCGGGCTCAGCGGCCGAGCCGCGCCTCCAGGCGGGCCTTGGTGAGCTGGAGCCAGGCGATGTGCGAGGCTCCGAAGGCGTAGCCGTTCTCGTGGGCCATGGTGTGGACCTCGCGGGCCCACGCGGCGTCCAGTTCGGGGATCTGCGGGTCGTACGCGTCGGGCAGCGGCACGACGGCCGGGCCCTGGTGCTGCTTGAGCCGGTACTCCAGCTCCGTGTCGACGATGTCGAGGGCGATGTCGGGGCCGAGTTGCCCCGCGAAGAAGAAGCGCAGGTTGAAGTCGGGGTCCTTGGCGCGCGGCGACGGTTCGAAGGGGGATCGCGCCCACTCCAGCAGGGCCTCGCGGCCCCGCTCCGTCAGCCGGTACACCTTGGCGTCCGGCCGCCCCTCGCGGGGATCGACCTCGAAGTCCACCCAGCCGCGCTCGACGAGCGTGGCCAGCCGCCGGTAGATGTGCGGCAGCTGCACCCCGTACCCGACGTACCGGCCCGGCCCGTCCATCCAGCGCCGCAGGTCGTAGCCGGACAGCCGGCGCAGGGTCAGTGTCCCGAGGATCACGTAGTCGAGCTGCATGGACGGTACCTATGTTCTGAGGAACTCATGGCGGCCAGGCTCACCCGCTGCTGACGGGTTGTCAAGTCCCTCCCTCGCGGGCCCTTCAGGCGTCCGCGGCCAGGCGGAAGCCCGCGTGCCCGCTGGAGCTGTCCGGGCTGTTGGCGGTGCGGGCGGCGACCCGGTAGCGGTTGCAGTAGGACTTGTGGCACATGTGGGAGCCGCCGCGGATGACCTTGTCGGTCCCGAGGGCCGGGCCGGCCGGGTTGACCAGCGGGCGGCCGGCCGGGTGCTCGGTGGTCCACCAGTCGGCGCACCACTCCCAGACGTTGCCGGACACGTTGTACAGCCCGAAGCCGTTGGGCTCGAAGGCGTCGACGGGGGCGGTGCCGCGGAAGCCGTCGGCCGCCGTGTTCCTGGCGGGGAAGGTGCCGCGCCAGATGTTGCAGCGGTACTCCCCGGCCGGGTCCAGCTCGTCGCCCCAGGGGTAGCGGGCCTGCTCCAGGCCGCCGCGCGCCGCGTACTCCCACTCGGCCTCGGTGGGCAGCCGCTTGCCCGCCCAGGCCGCGTACGCCGCCGCGTCGTTCCAGGACACGTGGACCACCGGGTGGTCGCCCCGCTCCCCGATCCCGCTGCCCGGGCCCTCGGGGCGGTCCCAGGCGGCGCCCCGCACCCCGCACCACCAGGGCGCGCGCTCGGGGCGCGGGGCGCCGCGGCGCAGCGCGGCGGGCAGGAAGGACGCGAAGACGTAGGACCAGCCGATGCGTTCGGCGTCGGTGCGGTAGCCGGTGTCGGCGACGAACGCGGCGAACCGGTCGTTGGTGACGGCCCGGGAGTCGATCCGGAACGGGTCCAGCCGCACCGGGCGCACCGGGCCCTCCCCGTCGCCGGGGAACCCCTCGGCGTCGTCGGCGCCCATGAGGAACTCACCGCCGGGCAGCAGCACCATCCCGTCGTCCTCGGCGGCGGGCCGGCGCGGCGACGGGAGCGGCAGCGCGAGCGCGGCCGTCCCCCCTCCCCCGGACGGCATGCAGCAGCGAGCGGGAGCGGTGGGCTCGGTCATGCTCGGGTCCTCCCGTGCTGGCCAGGGCCTATCGCCTCCGGCACTTGTGTTCTAACGTACATAGCCCCACGACCCCCGGCCAAGGGAAGCCACCCCATGGACACCGATGTCATCGTCGTCGGGGCCGGCCTCGCCGGCCTCGTCGCCGCACACGAACTGACCTCCCGGGGGCGCCGGGTGGCCCTCGTCGACCAGGAGGGCCCCGCCGACCTGGGCGGCCAGGCGTTCTGGTCGTTCGGCGGACTGTTCCTGGTCGACTCGCCCGAGCAGCGCCGCCTGGGCGTCAGGGACTCCGTCGAGCTGGCCTGGAACGACTGGCGCGGCAGCGCGCGGTTCGACCGGCTGGACGACGAGGACTCCTGGGCGCAGCGCTGGGCCCGGGCCTACGTCGAGTTCGCCGCCGGCGAGAAGCGCCGCTGGCTCGCCGGACACGGCGTCACCTTCCTCCCGACCGTGGGCTGGGCCGAGCGCGGCGGCCTGCGCGCGGACGGGCACGGCAACTCCGTGCCGCGCTTCCACGTGGCCTGGGGCACCGGGCCCGGCGTCCTGGACCCCTTCGTCCGCAGCGCCCACCGGGCCGCCGCGGCCGGCCGGCTGACCTTCCACCACCGCCACCGGGTGGACGAACTGCTCGTCGTCGGCGGCACCGTCCGGGGCGTCCGGGGCGCGCTGCTGGCCGCCGACGACTCACCGCGCGGCGTCGCCACCAACCGCGACGTCACGGGCGAGTTCGAACTCACCGCCCAGGCCGTCATCGTGACCACCGGCGGCATCGGCGCCGATCACGACCTGGTGCGGCGCCACTGGCCCAGCCGGCTGGGCAGTCCGCCGAGGCACATGGTCACCGGCGTCCCGGCCTACGTGGACGGCCGGATGCTCG
This sequence comes from Kitasatospora sp. NPDC034533, assembly GCF_055575155.1. Classification (NCBI taxonomy): domain Bacteria; kingdom Bacillati; phylum Actinomycetota; class Actinomycetes; order Kitasatosporales; family Streptomycetaceae; genus Kitasatospora; species Kitasatospora sp. NPDC034533. Next base: position 188,119 of record NZ_JBVITE010000009.1, on the reverse strand, counting down.
ACATCAGCGCGGACGCGGGCGCCCGGCTGGTGAACCGCGACCGGATGTGGCACTACACCGAGGGCCTGCACAACTGGGACCCGATCTGGCCCGGCCACGGCATCCGGGTGCTGCCGGGCCCGTCCCCGCTGTGGTTCGACGCCCTGGGCCGGCGCCTGCCGGACCCGTGCCTGCCCGGCTACGACACCCTGGCCACCCTGCGCCACCTGCGCACCACCGAGGACATAGCCGCGTACGACCACTCGTGGTTCGTGCTCACCCAGAAGATCATCGAGAAGGAGTTCGCGCTCTCCGGCTCCGAGCAGAACCCCGACATCACCGCCGGCGACCGCAAGGCCTTCGCGCGCGAACGCCTGCTCGGCAAGGGCGCCCCCGCCCCGGTGGAGGCCTTCAAGCGCAACGGAGCGGACTTCGTCGTCGCCCGCACCCTCGACGAGCTCGTCGCCGGCATGAACCGGCTGACCGCCGAACCGCTGCTCGACCCGGTGGCCCTGCGCCGCCAGATCGAGGCCCGGGACCTCCAGATCGCCAACCCGTTCAGCAAGGACTCCCAGGTCCAGGGCATCCGCAACGCCCGCCGCTACCTGGGCGACCGCCTCGGCCGCGCCGCCGCACCGCACCGCATCCTCGACCCCGCCCACGGGCCGCTGATCGGCGTCAAGCTCCACGTGCTCACCCGCAAGACGCTCGGCGGCATCCAGACCGACCTCGACTCCCGCGCCCTCGGCCGGGGCGGCGACCCCGTCGAGGGCCTCTACGCGGCCGGCGAGGTCGCGGGCTTCGGCGGCGGCGGGGTGCACGGCTACAACGCCCTCGAAGGCACCTTCCTCGGCGGCTGCCTCTTCAGCGGCCGCCAGGCCGGTCGCGCCGCCGCCCGGCAGGTGGGCTGACCGGGCCCACCGGCCCTACGCGTGTGCCTTGACCCAGTCCCGCACCCGCTCGACGACCGAGCGCGCGGGCGGCGGCAGCCGGTCGGGGGGCCGCTCGGTGGGCGGCTGGTGGCGGGGGCGGCCGGTCGAGGCCGCCTTGGTCTCACGGGCCCGGACGGCCAGGGCGCGCAGCTCGGCCTCGGTGGCCACCGACCGCACGGCCGGGAACAGCCGTGCCTCCTCGTCGCCGGCGTGCCGGGTGACCTCCTCGGTCAGCCGGCCCACCAGCCGGTCGAACCGGGGCGAGGTCACCTGGGTCGGGCGCAGCTCCCCCAGCAGCGCCTCCACCCCGCGGTGGTCGGCCAGTTCGCGCTCCGCCACGGCCGGTCCGTCGGGCAGCCGGTCGCGGACGATCGGATAGAGGTGCTCCTCCTCGGCCCGGGTGTGCCGGACCAGCTGGTCGGTCACCAGATCGACCAGCTCCTTGCGCTGCGGGTCCCCGGCGGGGATGCCGCTGAGTTCGCTGAAGTGGGTCAGCACCGACCGGTGGTCGGCGGTGAGCTGCTCCAACAGGTCTTCGTCGTGAGGCACGGCTGCTGTCCTTCCTGTGTCCGCGGTCTTCCCGCCCCGCCGCCGCGGCCTCCCCCGCCCTCGCGTGTCCCCTCGGGCTCCCGGGCCAAACGCGGGGGCCCGCCCGGGCGCAGTGGCCGGTACTTCCCGGGTCCGGTACGGCCGGCGGGCCCGGTACGGCCACCGGGCCGGCTGCCCCGGCCCGCTCCGTGGTCGGCCTCCGCGATCCCCGCCCGGCCCCCGTTTGACCCTCCGCCCGGCGGCAACCCGCAGGGCTGTGGCATACCTCGCAGAACCCGTTCCGACCGTTCCGCAGCCCCGGCCGTCCGGCCGCTGCGACCGGTCCGGCCCGTGGCTGTCCGCCCGCCCCGGCCGGGCCCCCGGCCCCGCGGGCGCGGTCCTGTTCGGTCGCGACGGGACGCTGATCCAGGACGTCTCCCGCAACGGCGATCCCGCCATGGTCCATCCGACGGCGGGCATCCGGGCCGCGCTCGCGGCCCTGCGCGCGGCCGGCTTCGCCCTCGGCGCGGTGAGCAACCAGCCGGGCGTCGCCCGCGGCCTGGTCGGACGCGGAGAGGTGGAGTCCGTCCAGGCCCGCGCCGAGGCGCTGCTCGGGCCGCTCGACGTGTGGGCGGTCTGCCCGCACGGCCCGCACGACGGGTGCCGCTGCCGGATGCCGGCCCCCACGCTGGTGACGGCGGCGTGCCGGGCGCTCGGCCTGCCGCCGGCCCGGGTCACCGTGATCGGCACCACCGACGCCTTGGTGAACGCCGCCCTCGACGCCGGCGCGCACGTGATCCGCCTCCCCGAGCCGGCTCGACCGGAACACCACGCCTGTCCGCCCTGCACCCTGACGGCCTGCCGGACCGCCGACGGTCCCGCGCAGGCCGCCGAACTGCTGCTCCGGCGTTGAGCTGCCACGGCGCTGAACACTGTGCGCTGAAACACTGTCCGCGACCGTCCCCCTTCGCCCGACCGCCTCACACCTCGTCCCCGGGCCCCTCGTCGTCGTCCCGGTGGCCGTAGCGCCGCTGCCACTCCCGGGCGCGGGCGTTGTGCCACTCGACGCCTTCCACCGCCTGCCGCTCGGAGAGCCCGCTCAGCCGGGCGACCATGCTCAGCGGCACCGGTTCGTCGTACTCGGCGAGCGCGCGGCAGACCTTGGCGGCCCACTGCTCCTCGGGGACGAAGGGGCGGTGGCGGTAGTCCTCGATCAGCGCGGCCAGGTGGTCCGGCGAACAGGCGAGGACGGCCCGCTTGCCGTCCAGGCCCGGGTCGGTGGGGTGCAACGCGGAGGAGTCCGGCACCAGGGCGCCGATCAGGTCGGCGCCCGCCACCGCCCGTCCGCAGTGGTCACACAGGTCGAGCGGGTCCGCGTCGTCGCCGGCGGGTCCGTCCGCCGGGTGTCCGATGTCCTCCATGCCGCGCGCCTACCCCGGGCCGCCCCGGACAACCGGGCCGGTCCGCGCCGGCCCGGGGCCCGCCGTCCGCTACGGCCCGCCGGGCCCGCCACCGGTGGGCGGTGACCAGCCGTCGGCCGCGAGCCCGCGGGCCACCGCGTCGAGGCTCGTGCCCAGCTTGTGGGCGGCCCGGACGAGCAGGTTCAGCGCGGTGTGCGGGGGCACGCCGAAGCGCTCCGCGGTGATGCCGATGGCCAGCCCGGTGGCGTGCCGGCGGTCGAGCAGATCGGCCACCGCCCTGGCCAGCGCGAAGCGGTCGAGCGCCGCCGAGGCCTGGAGGGCGAGCGCCTCGACCAGTCCGAGCGCCGGGGTGCCCGGCTCCACCGGGGTACGCAGGTACGCGCTGAGGGCGGTGCAGCCGTGCGGGTGGGTCCGCAGGTGCGCGCTGGCCACGGCCCGCACGCCGCAACGCCGGGCCCGGTCGGCGAACCGGCCGGGGCGGCCGGGTTCCAGCCGGACCACGACCTGCCCCTCCCCCTGGCGGCGGATCCTGGGCAGCGGGCCCGCCCCCGCCTCGCCCTGCGCCCGTTCCAGGGACAGCAGGTACGAGGAGCTCGCCGCGAAGGTCTCCACCGAGCCGTCGTCGTGCCAGGTGCTCACCGCGGCGCCCACGCAGTCGGGGACGGCGACCCTGGTCAGCTGCACCACGTCGTGCAGCGTCGGGGTGGAGCCGGAACGGCGCTCCCGGGCCGCGAGGTCGGCCAGCTCCGCCAGCAGCGCCGCATGGGCCCGGTCGGCGGACGGGGAGCCGTCCGCCGACCCGTCCTTCGCCGCCGGTGCCTGGCGCTCCAGCAGGGCGCGGGCCCGGGCCACCGCGCGGACCGCGTCGGCCTCCCCGGTGTAGATCCCGATCGTGTAGCAGACGTCGCGCAGCCGCTGCCGGGCCTCCGGCGAGCGTGACGAGGACAGCGCCTCGTACTCCGCGACCAGTCGGCCGAGGGCCGCGACATCCACCATGGGCATGAGCACCTCCGAGGTTTCCGACAGTATGCGTCCGATCACCGTCGGGCACCGCCCGAGGCCGCCGCCCGTCCCCGTCGGGCCGTCCGGGTGTCGAATCGCCGGCCCCGGGCAGACGCGCCGCCGTGAATCCCATCGAGCGGGGCCTGCGGGCCGTGGACGGTTTCCAGCGGCGCCACCGGGCCCCGGGCCTGGTCTTCGGCGTCATCCGCAAGTACGGCGACGACCGGGGCGGGCTGCTGGCCGCCCTGATCACCTACTACGGGTTCGTCGCCCTGATCCCCCTGCTGCTCCTGCTCAGCACCGTGCTCGGCTTCGTCCTGCACGGCCACCCCGGGGCGCAGCGCGCGGTGCTGGACTCCGCGCTCGCCGACTTCCCGATCATCGGCGACCAGCTGCGCCAGAACGTCCACTCCCTCCAGGGCAGCGCCCTGGCCGTGCTGATCGGCCTGCTCGGGTTGCTGTACGGGGCGCTCGGCATCGCGCAGGTCCTCCAGCACACGATGGCCGAGGTCTGGAACGTGCCCGGGGTGCAGCGGCCCGGCTACTTCCCCCGGCTGGCGCGCTGCCTGCTGCTGTTCGCCGTCCTGGGCACCGGGCTGGCGCTGGGCACCGCCGCCGCCTCGCTGGTCGTGGGCCGGCTGGCCGGGCCGTACGCCCGGGTCGGGGGCCTGGTCCTGTCGGCGCTGGTGAACTTCTCGCTGTGCCTGGCCTGCTTCCGGGTGCTCACCCCGCGCGAGGTGCCGCTGCGGGCGATGTGGCGCGGCTGCGCGCTCGCGGGGCCGCTGTTCACCGCGCTCCAGGCGGGCGGCTCGCTGCTGGTCGCCCACGAGCTGCGGCACGCGACCCAGGTCTACGGGTTCTTCGCGACGGTGATCGGCCTGCTGTCCTGGATCTACGTGGCCGCGCAGGTCACCGTGTACGCGGCCGAGGCCAATGTGGTGCTCACCCGGCGGCTGTGGCCGCGCAGCCTGCTCCAGCCGCCGCTGACGGACGCCGACCAGGCGGTGCTGTCCTCCGTCGCCCGGCAGGAGGAGCGCCGGCCCGAGCAGCGGGTCGACGTCTCCTTCCCCGGCGTGCCCGAGGAGGCGGCCCCCGGCGTGCCCGACGAGGCCGCCCGCAGTGTCCCCGACGAGTCCCCCGGCGCTCCCCGGGAGGACGGGTCCGCGCCCGGAACCGGGCGGACCGACGGGGGCTCCGACGGCGCGGACGGGTCCGACGGCCGGTAGCGGTCAGCGCAGCACGGCCAGCAGCTCCGCGACCGTCGGCCCGGCGTCGGCCGGGTGCCGCAGCTGCTTGCCCGCGATGACGTGGTAGTGGTTGGTCCGCCCCCGGCGCTCGTGGGTGAGGTACCCGGCCTCTTCGAGGTCGACGATGATCCGCTGGACGGCGCGTTCGGTCAGCAGGCAGCGCTCGGCGATGTCACGGACCCTCACGCCCGGATCCCTGGCGATCTGCACCAGCACCCGGGCGTGGTTGGTGAGGAAGGTCCACCCCGCGCTCGTCCGGCCGGTCATGGCGTCGGCACGCGGCCGCATCGCGGCACGCGCGGGAGACCGACGGCGAGGGACCCGCGCGGCTTCGTCCGCTCGCGTCCGTCCATGGCTCCCGCCTCCTCGCGGCTCCGTCCCCCGGGGGACCTCGCCGCGGCGGCTACCCGTGATCCGCGCTCGCTAACGGACGGGGGCGCAGCCGGACGGCCAGCAGGCAGCTGTCGTCGTCGGGGTTGGGGCCGCCGAGCCGGGCGGTGATGTGGTCCAGGCAGTCCGTCAGATCGCGCCCCGCGCACTCCTCGGCCGCGCGCAGCAGGCGGTCCGGGCGGATGTCGCCGTCGTAGCGGCGGTTCAGCAGGCCGTCCGTCCAGAACAGCACGGTGTCCTCGGCCGGCCGGAGCGCCAGCACGCCGTCCCGGCAGCGCGTTTCCGGCAGGGCCCCGAGGACGGTGCCGGTGGGGCCCTCGGCGAGGGCGGCGGTGGCGCCCCGGACGACGGCGGGCGGCGAGTGCCCGGCGGCGCTCCAGGTGAGCGTGCCGGCCTCCGGGTCGAGCAGGCCGCACAGCACGCTGGCGATCCGGCGGCCGTCCTGGTGGCAGAGCATCGTGTTGAGCCGGCCGAGGATCTCCCCCGGTCCCTGGCCGGTGTAGCAGAGGCCGTGCAGGGCGTGCCGGAGTTCCGCCATGGCCATGGCGGCGGCCAGGCCGTGGCCGCTGACGTCGCCGACGGCGAGCAGGATCCGGCCGTCGGCGAGGCCGGCCAGGTCGTACCAGTCGCCGCCGACCCGGGGGTGTTCGCCGGCCGGCAGGTAGCGGGCGGCGTGGTCGAGGACGGCGGCGGAGGGCTCGGGCCGGGCCTGGCCGGCCATCAGCGCGTTCTGCAGGGCCCGCACCGTGCGGTGTTCGGCCCCGGTCCGGCGCCGCTGCTCGGCGAGCCGGGCCCGGGCTCCCGCCAGCGCGAGTTCGGTACGGTGCCGGCGGCTGACGTCCTGGAGGACGCCCCGGGCGGTGCGCGGCCGGTCGGCGGCGGGGTCGTCGACCGCCTCGGCGGTGACCCGCAGGGTGCGGGAGGCGCCGTCGGGGCGCCCGACGTCGAACTCCAGGGCGGCTGTCCGCCGTCCGGCGGACAGCCGGCGGGCGAGCAGCAGGACCGCCGGGCGGTCCTCGGGGTGCACCCGGGCCAGCACCTCGGCCGGGGTGACCGGTTCCGTGCGGTCGGGGTCGAGGCCGAGCAGGCGCAGGGCTTCCGGGGAGAACTCCGGTGGCGATCCGGCCGTCCAGGAGAAGCTGCCCAGTTCGGCCAGCCGCTGGGTGTCCTGGAGGGCCGCCCGCTCGACGGCGCCGTCCGCGGGGCGCCAGGTGAGCAGCACGCCGTCCAGGAACGGCTCGGCCCGGACGGCCAGGGCCCGGTCCGGCCCCTCGCCGGCGAAGTCCTCCGCCCGGCCCCGGTAGCCCGATCCGCCCGTCGCGGCGGCCACGATCCGCGCGAAGGTCCCGGTGGCGACCAGGCCGGGGTGCAGTTCGCTGAGCCGCCGGCCGACCGCGGGCGCCGGGCCGGCCGCCGCGTTGGCGTAGCGGACCCGCAGGTCGGTGACCGGTCCGTCGGGCGGTCCGTCGCGGACGGCGGAGAGCACCAGGACGGGGTCGAACACGGTGTCCAGCACGGCGCGGAACCAGTGCTCGCCGCCGGGGACGGCCGGGCCGCGCGCCTCGTCGCCGCCGGTGAGCCGCAGCAGGTGCGCCGCGACGAGCCCGGACAGCGCGTCGACGTACCGGGTCGCGGCGCGGGCCCGGTCGGCCGGCCCGTCCCAGCCGAGGCTCATCGCCCCGATGGTCCGCTCCCCGCTGCGCAGCGGTACGGCGCAGGTGCTGTGGCCGGGGACGATCCGCCCGTGGTCCGGGGCCCGGCGCCCGGGCGGGCCGGGGGCGAACTCCCAGACCGGGCCGCCGCCGTGGGCGGCGGCCACCAGGGGCACCCCGGTCTCCGGCGGGATGCGCTGCCACTGGCTGACCCGGCGCGGCTCCACCCCGTGGCTGGCGACCAGGGCGAGGGCGCCGTCCGGCTCCAGCCTGCCCAGCACCACCGCGATGACGCCGACCGGTGCCAGGGCCACCTCGTGCAGCAGCCGCGCCAGTTCCTCGGGGGTGCTCGCGCCGGCCAGGGCCGAGGCGGCCAGGTGGTAGCGCGCGGACAGGCCGGGGACCAGGGCGGCCGGTCCGGGCCCCGGGAGCGCCGGGGCCGGGCCTCGCGGCGCCGGCTCCGGCCGTCCGGCCGCCCCGGGCCGCGCCGCGGGCCGCTCCGGGTCCGCGAGCGGGGCCGCGAGGCCGACCAGCCCGGCGGCGATGTCGACGAGCCGGCGGTTGGTGTCCTGGGAGAGCCGCACCAGGTGGCCGAAGGCCTCGTCCGGCGTGCACTCCAGCCGCTCGGCGAGCATGCCCTTCGCCTGCTCGATGACGCCCCGGGTGCGCATCGCCCGCCGCAGCCCCTCGGCCTCGGCCCGCAGCCGGTCGACGGCCTCGCGCAGCACCGCCGCGTCCTGCGTCCGGACGGGCTGGTCGGCCTTCCGCCGCTCACGCACAGGCCGCCGCCACGTCCGGGTAGAGCGGCAGGACCGCCGACACCCCGCTCAGCTCCACCAGGTCCCGCACCCGGGGCACCGCACCGGCCAGGCGCAGCGAGCCCTGCTCGCGGCGGGCGCGCCGGGCGGCGCCGAGCAGGATGTTGAGGCCGGTGGAGTCCAGGAAGCCCACCGCCGTGAGGTCCACCACCACCCGGGTGGCGCCGCCGTCGGCGAGCGCGTCGAACAGCCGGCGGACCTCACCGGCCGCGAAGTCGTCCAGGTCCCCGCTGAGCGGGACCACCGTCCAGCCGTTGGCCACCAGAAAGTCCTTCATCCGGACCGCCCTCGACGCCCGGCCCGGCCACGGCCCCTCCGCCGGGTCACCACTCCAGGCTAGGCCGTGCACCCGGGTGCCCGTCGGCCGCCGGGGCCGCCGGCGAACGGCTCCGAGGTTTCGCGGCGCCCGGCCGGGAAAGCCGCTCCGGCGAGGAACACCCGACGAGGAACACCCGACGATACGAGGCTGCCATGACCGCGTTCGGCTACTTCCTGTCCTGCGAGGAGTTCACCCCCGCCCAGCTGGTCGAGCAGGCGCAGCTGGCGGAGCGGGCCGGGTTCACCCGGCTGGCGATCTCCGACCACTACCACCCGTGGAACGACGCCCAGGGCAACAGCCCGTTCGTCTGGGGCGTGATCGGCGCGCTGTCGCAGGTCACCTCGCTGCCGGTGACCACCATGGTCACCTGCCCGACCGTCCGGCTGCACCCGGCGGTGACGGCCCAGGCCGCGGCCACCGCGGACGTCCAGCTGACCGGCGGGCTGCGGCTCGGGGTCGGTACCGGCGAGGCGCTCAACGAGCACGTCCTGGGCGACCGCTGGCCGCCGTTCGCGGTGCGGGCGGACATGCTGGAGGAGGCCGTGGAGGTGATGCGCGAGCTGTTCACCGGCAAGGCCGTGTCCCACCGCGGCGCCCACTACACGGTGGAGAACGCCCGGCTCTACACGCCTCCCGAGGAGGGCCGGCTGCCGGTGTACGTCTCGGCCTTCGGCCCCAAGGCGGCCGAACGCGCGGCGGGTTTCGCGGACGGCCTGGTCACGATGGGCCCGGACACCGAACTGATCGGCCGCTACCGGGCGGCCGGCGGCACCGGGCCGGTGGTCGGCGGGCTGAAGGTGTGCTGGTCGGAGGACCGGGAGCGGGCGGTCAAGACCGTCCACCGGCTCTGGCCGAGCGAGCTGCTGCCCGGCGAGCTCGCCCAAGTGCTGCCCACGCCACGCCACTTCGAGCAGGCCACCGAGCTGGTCACCGAGAACATGGTCGGCGAGGCGGTGGTCTGCGGGGACGATCCGCAGGAGCACGCGAACCAGTTGCGCGCCTACGTCGGCGCCGGCTTCGACGAGGTGTACGTCGGTCAGATCGGCCAGGAGCAGGAGGGTTTCTTCGAGTTCTACCGCGAGCAGATCCTGCCCCAGGTCGCCTGAGCGCCGGCGGCACACCGTGACGGCCTCCTTCCCCTTCCCGCCCTTCCCTCCGTGGAGCCTGCGCGAGTACGCCCTGCTCGCCGACGGCGAACGCGGCGCGCTGGTGGGCCCGTTCGGCGAGATCGCCTGGCTGTGCGCGCCCCGCTGGGACTCCGAGCCTCTGTTCGCCGGCCTGATCGGCGGCAGCGGCGTGTACGCCGTGACGCCGGTGGGCCGCTTCGTGCCGGGCGGCTACTACGAGGACGGCGGGCTGATCCGCCGCAGCCGCTGGATCGCCGGGGACGGCGTCCTGGAGTGCCGGGAGGCCCTGGCGCTGCCCGCCGACCCGCACCGGCTGGTGCTGCTGCGCCGGCTCACCGCGCAGTTCGCGCCGGTCCGCTTCCGGACGGTCCTGGAGCCGGGGGCGGGCTTCGGCGCCCGCCGCGACCCCGACCTCCGCCGGACGGAGGACGGCTGGTCGCTGCGCGCCGGGCCGCTGCGGCTGCGCTGGACGGGCGGTGCCGGACCGGCCCGCCCCGGTCCGGACGGGCGGCTCACCGCCGAGACCGTCCTGCACCCGGGCGAGCGCGTCGACCTCGTCCTGGAGGCCGCCGACCGCCGCCTCGACGGCCCGCCGCCGGACCCGGACCGCAGCTGGCGCGCCACCGAACGCGCCTGGCGGGCGGCCGTACCAGACCTCGGGCACACCCTCGACGACCGCGACGCCCGGTTCTCCTACGCCGTGCTGCACGGTCTCACCTCCCCGTCCGGCGGAGGCATGGTCGCCGCCGCGACCACCAGCCTGCCCGAGCGCGCCGAGACCGGCCGCAACTACGACTACCGCTACGTCTGGATCCGCGACCAGTGCCTGGCCGGCCAGGCGGTGGCCGCCTGCGGACCGTACGAACTCCTGGACGAGGCCGTGCGGTTCACCACCGCGAGGCTCGACGAGGACGGCCCCCGCCTGGCCCCCGCGTACACCGTCTCCGGAGGGCGGGTGCCCGACCAGCGCACGATCGACCTGCCCGGCTACCCCGGCGGCCACGACCGGATCGGCAACCACATCACCCGCCAGTTCCAGCTGGACGTCTTCGGCGAGGTCCTGCTGCTGTACGCGGCGGCCGCCCGGCGCGACCGGCTGGACCCCTCCGCCCGGTCGGCCGTGCACACCGCCGCCACCTCCGTCGCCCGCCGCTGGCGCGAACCGGACGCCGGCATCTGGGAGACGGACGATCGCGCCTGGACCCACAGCCGGCTGATCTGCGCCGCCGGACTGCGGGCGATCTCCCGCCCGGACGCGGCCGGCCCGGCCGGGGTGCCGGACGGCCTGGCGGCGCGGTGGAGCACGCTCGCCGACCGGATCCTCGCCCACACCGCCCGCCACGCCCGCCACCCCTCGGGCCGCTGGCAGCGCTCCCCGGACGACCCGGCACCCGACCTCGCCCTGCTGCTGCCACCCGTGCGCGGGACCCCGGCCGCGGACGACCCGCGCACGGTCGCCACCCTGCGCGCCTGCCGGGAGGCCCTGACCGACGGCCACTACGCCTACCGGTTCCGCCACGACGAACGCCCGCTCGCCGAGGCCGAGGGCGCGTTCGTCCTGTGCGGCTTCCTGATGGCCGTCGCCGAGCACCAGCAGGGCGACACCGTGGAGGCCGTCCGCTGGTTCGAGGCCACCCGGGGGCTCTGCGGCTCGGCCGGCCTGTTCTCGGAGGAGTACGACGTCGCCCAGCGCCAGCAACGCGGCAACCTCCCCCAGGCGTTCGTCCACGCGATGCTCCTGGAGGCCGCAGCCCGCCTCACCCGGCCCCCCGCCCGCTGACCGCCGGGCGGCCGGGCACACGCCGACCGGGACCGGCCGGCAGGTCGGCGATGGCGCCGCGGTGCACCCGCAGGTACCGCGGCACCCCCGGCAGGCGTACGTCCACGCGATGCCGCCGGACGCCCCTCCCGCCTCACCCGGCCACCCGCCCGCTGACCGCCGGCCCCGGCCGGGCACACGCCGACCGGGACCGGCCGGCAGGTCGGCGGCGGTGCCGCGGTGCACCCCCGCAGGCACCGCGGCACCCCCGGCAGGCGTTCGTCCACGCGATGCCGCCGGACGCCCCTCCCGCCTCACCCGGCCACCCGCCCGCTCGCCGCCCGGCGTCAGCCCCCGCGCCGGCCGAGCACACTCCGGTCGAGGTCGGCCAGCAGTTCGGCGGTGTCACGGTGCACCTCGGCGGCGCCCGCGCCGAGGAGTTCCTGGGCGGCGAAGCCGCCGCTCTCCACCCCGATGCACACCACTCCCGCCCGGTTGGCCGCGGTGACGTCCCAGACGGTGTCCCCGATGAACACCGCGTCCTGCGGTCCGGCGTCCACCCGCTCCAGGGCGGCCCGGACCAGGTCGGGAGCCGGTTTGGTGGCCTCCACGTCGGCCGCGGAGGTGGCGGCGGTGATCGCGTCGTCCGCGCCGAGCGCCCGGCGCAGCACGGCGAGTTCCCGCTCGGAGGCGGAGCTGGCGAGGACCACCCGCAGGCCCCGGTCGGCGCAGGCGCGCAGCAGGTCGGCGGCGCGTGGCAGCGGCTGGATCCGGGGCCAGGAGGCGGCGTACAGGGCGTCGTGGGCGGCGGTGATCGCCTCGTCGTCGCCGTGGTCGCGGTCGTCGCCGAGGAGGTGGTCGAGGAGCTGGTCGGAGCCCATGCCGACGGCCCGGTGGACCTGTGCGGTGGGCACGGTGCGGTCGTACTGGCGCAGCGCCTCCCACCAGGCGAGGGCGTGGAGGTACGAGGTGTCGAGCAGGGTTCCGTCGACGTCGAAGAGTGCTGCCGGGGTGGTGGTCACGGTTTCTCCTTCCGGTCGGGCCGCGCGGGCCGCTCAGCCGACCCGGTACCCGGCGGCCCGCTCGGGCGCCAGGCGCAGCCCGTGGCCGGGCGCGCCGTCGGCGCCGGGGGTGACGGTCCCGCCGGCCGGGTCGAGTGCGCCGTCGAAGAGCATCCGCTCGATCCGGACGTGGTCGTGGAACCACTCCAGATGGCGGCAGTTGGGGACGGCCGCGGCGGCGTGGGCGTGCAGGTGGGGGGCGCAGTGGGCGGAGACGTCCAGGCCGTGGGCCTCGGCGAGGGCGGCGGCGCGCAGCCAGCCGGTGACGCCGCCGCAGCGGGTGGCGTCGGCCTGGAGGCAGTCCACGGTGGGGATCATCCGGGCGAAGTAGGCGAGGTCGTAGCCGTACTCCCCGGCGGTGACGTCGGGGAGTACGGCGTCGCGGACGGAGCGCAGGCCGACGAGGTCGTCGGAGGAGACGGGCTCCTCGAACCAGGTGACGCCGTGGTCCGCGAGCGCGGCGCCCATCCGGACGGCCTGCTTGCGCCGGTAGCCGCCGTTGGCGTCGGTGTACAGCTCGACCCGGTCGCCGACGGCCGCGCGGGCGGCGCGGACCCGCTGGAGGTCGCGCTCCTCGCGGGTGCCCCGGGACTCGCCGATCTTGATCTTGACCCGGGGGATGCCCTGTTCCTCGCTCCAGTGCCGCAGTTGGCGCTCCTGCTGCCCGGCGGAGTACGTGGTGAAACCGCCGCTGCCGTACACCGCCACCGGGCGGGCGGCGCCGCCGAGCAGCCGGGCGAGGGGCAGCCCGAGCAGGTGGCCGCGCAGGTCCCACAGGGCGAGGTCGACGGCCGAGATGGCGCCCGCGACCAGGCCCGGGCGGCCGGTGTTGCGCACCGCCCGGTTCATCGCCTCGTACGCCCCGCCGGTGTCGTGCGGGTCGCGGCCGGTGACCAGCGGGGCGAGTTCGCCGGTGATCACGGCGGCGGCCGCGGCGGCGCCGTAGGTCCAGCCCTGGCCGCTGTGCGGGCCGCTGACGGCTTCGGCCAGGACGAGCGTGGTGCTGTCCCAGGCGAGGGTGCCGTCCGCTTCCGGGGCGTCGGTGGGGACGGTGTAGACGCGGACGTCGATCCGCTCGATCCCGCTCATGCCGGTGCTCGCAGTCCGGACCGCTGCCCCGCCGCGAGCAGCCCGGCCGCGCGGTCGACCAGGGCCATGATGGTGAGCGCCGGGTTGGCGCTGCCCTGGGTGGGGAGCACGCTGCCGTCGGTGATCAGCAGGTTGGGGACGGCGAAGGTGCGCAGGCGGTGGTCGACCACGCCGCTGAGGTGGTCGGCGGCCATCCGGCAGCCGCCGACCAGGTGGGCGTAGCGGTCGATGGTGATGACCTCGCTGGCGCCGGCGGCGCGCAGGATGGACTCCATCACCTCGCGGGCGGCCTTGATCAGCAGCCGGTCGTTCTCGCACTGGGAGAAGGAGAACTCGGCGACGGGCAGCCCGCGCCGGTCGGTCTCCCGGGAGAGGGTGACCCGGTTGTCCGGCTGGGGCAGCAGTTCGGCCATCGCGCCGAGGGTGGCCCAGTGCACGTAGTCGGAGAGGTAGCTGCGCAGGTCGGGCCCCCAGTGGCCCTGGGCGATGACGTGCTCGGCCCACATGATGGGCATCGGCGAGATGTTCTGGATGGTGAAGCCGCGCCGGTAGGGCTGGTCGGGGTCGGTCTCGTAGTACTGCTCGGTGGAGACCTCGGGCGGCGGCGCCTTGTACGCGCGGATCTCCTCCTCGAAGCGGCCTGAGGTCTGCGGGGCGCCCTGCACCATGACGTAGCGGCCGACCAGGTCGTGGTCGTTGCACAGTCCGTCGGGGAAGCGCGGGCAGGCGGAGTTGAGCAGCAGGCGGGGGGTCTCGATGGCGTACCCGGCGACGGCGACCGTGCGGGCGCGCTGGAGGTGTTCGCGCCCGTGGTGGAAGTACCGCACGCCGCGGGCGAGTCCGTCGTGGTCGAGTTCGACGGCGGCGGCCATGCAGTCGGCGCGGATCTCGGCGCCGTGGGCGAGGGCGTCGGGGACGTGGGTGACCAGCGGGGAGGCCTTGGCGTTGACCTTGCAGCCCTGGAGGCAGAAGCCCCGGTAGATGCAGTGCGGGCGGCGCCCGAAGCGGCCGTTGGTGATGGCGACGGGGCCGACCCGGGCCTGGATGCCGAGGGCGGCGGCGCCGCGCAGGAAGACCTCGCCGTTGCCGCCGACGGGGTGCGGCGGGTGCGGGTAGGCGTGGGGTTCGCCCCAGGGCCAGTACTGGCCGGCGACGGGGAGTTCGTACTCCAGCCGCCGGTAGGACTCGCGCAGGTCCGCGTAGTCGATCGGCCAGTCGGCGCCGACGCCGTCCACCGTGTGGGTGTGGAAGTCGGAGGGGTGGAAGCGGGGGGCGTACCCGGCGAAGTGGACCATCGAACCGCCCACCCCGCGGCCGGAGTTGTTGGATCCGAGCGGGACGGGATCGGTGCCGGAGAGGACCCGCGGCTCGGTCCAGTACAGGTGGTGGGAGCCGGCCTCGTCGCTGACCCAGTCGGCGAGCGGGTCCCAGAACGGCCCGGCCTCCAGGACGACGACGCTCCAGCCCCGGCGGGCCATCCGCTGGGCGAGGGTGGCGCCGCCGGCGCCGCAGCCGACGATCAGGAGGTCGACCTCGTCCGTGTCCTCGAAGCGGCGCATGTCGCGCACCAGTCGGTGGTCGAAGCCGTGGCCGTCGGGCGGCAGCAGCCAGGCCGAGGAGTTGGTGCGGCGCACCTCGCGCTCGGCGGCGGCGTTGGCGCGGACGGTCTCGGCGGCGGCGCGCAGCCGGGAGTGCCGCCCGGGGTCGGTGGCGCGCGGCACCGGGCGCGGCGGTTCGTGGTCGGGCGGGCGGGGCGGCCGGGAGTGGGCGTCGGCGACCTCCCAGGGCTCGCGCGCTCCGACGCCCAGGCGCAGGTAGCCGCGCGGGTGCGCGGGGCCGCCGAAGCCGATCTCGTTCCAGGCGGTGGGGGTGGCGTAGTAGGCGGTGCAGGCGTAGCGGGTCCACAGGCTCCACACGTGGTGGGCGGGCATGCCGTGCCAGCGCGCGTCCGCCATCTCCTGGATCCGGCCGAGCAGGGCCCGCTGCTGCACCTCGCTGAGCGCGGCGAACGAGCCGTCGGCGTCCTCGTCCAGGGCGTGCAGGCTGCGCCGCCAGGCCTCGTCGTCCTCGGGCAGGTCGGCGTGGTGCCAGCCGTCGGTCTGCCGTTCGGCGAGCCGGGCGTCGATCATCGGGAGCAGCGGGACGTCCGGGTGGTCGAGCAGCTGGTCGAGCAGGGCGCGGGCGGTGGCCTCCTCGGCGGGGGTGAAGAAGCGCAGCGGAGGCTGCGGGCCGGTGCGGGAGAGGACCCTGGCGATGGTCGGTGCGTCCCAGTGGCGCAGTTGTCCGAGCACGTCGTAACCGGGGAAGCGGGGCTCGGGCGTCGGCTCAGGCATCGCGGGACTCCCGGCGCAGTACGGCGGCGACCAGGCCCATCCCTCCGACCAGGCTCATCAGCAGCGGGGCGAACAGCGGCGGGCCCATCTCGACGTTGTAGCGGGCCATCTCCCAGCCGCCGGGCTTCTGGGCGATGCCCCGCACGTGCAGGTAGGTGCCCTGGAGCCCGTTGAGGACGATCGCGGCGGAGGCGACGGGCAGCAGGGTGCGGGCCGCGCGCGGGCTGCACACCCCGCCGATCCCGGCGGCCGCGCCGACCGGGCCCAGCCACACCGGCCACCACATGACGCGGTTGCCGAAGCCGGCCCGGTCGTGTTCGAGGTAGATCTCGGCGGCGGTGATCACCGAGCCGGCGGCGGTGGCCAGGGCGAGCGAGCGCTGGAAGCGGCCGGTGCGGACGTTGCGCAGCGCCAGGTCAACGGCGCCCATGGCGGCCTCCGAAGGACGGCAGGAGTTCCTGGATCTTGGCCCGGAACCCCTGGCGGACCACGGCGACGCGGTCGGGGTCGCCGCGCAGCACGGACTCGGCGGCGGACTGGATCTGGTCCCAGGTGGCGTGCGGGGGGATCGGCGGCACGGCCGGGTCGGTGCGCAGCTCCAGCACGAAGGGGCGGTCGGCGGCCAGGGCGCGCCGCCAGCCGTCAGGCACCTGGCCGGGCTCGACGGCCTGCTCGGCGGCCAGCCCCAGACTGCGGGCGAACCCGGCGTAGTCGACGTCGGGGAGCTGCTGCGAGGGCAGGAAGCTCGGCGCGCCCTGCATGGCCCGCATCTCCCAGGTGACCTGGTTGAGGTCCCGGTTGTTGAGCACCGCGACCACCAGGCGCGGGTCGTCCCACTCCTGCCAGTACTTGGCGATGGTGATGAGTTCGGCAAGGCCGTTCATCTGCATGGCGCCGTCGCCGACGATGGCGATCGCGGGCCGGTCCGGGTGGGCGAACTTGGCGCCGATCGCGTACGGGACGCCCGGGCCCATGGTGGCCAGGGTGCCGGACAGCGAGCCGCGCATCCCGTCGCGGAAGCGCAGGTGGCGGGCGTACCAGTTGGCGGCGGAGCCGGAGTCGGCGGTGACCATGGCGTCGTCGGGCAGCACCTCGCCGAGGGCGTGGACCGCGTACTCGGGGTTGACCGGGTCGGCCTTGACCGCGGCCCGCCGCTCCATCACGTCCCACCAGCGCTCGGTGTTGTCGCAGACGGTGCGCATCCAGTGCCGGTCCTCCTTGCGGACCAGCAGCGGCAGCAGGGCGTCCAGGGTGCGGGCGGCGTCGCCGACGAGGTTGACCTCGTACGGGTAGCGCAGCCCGACCATGAACGGGTCGAGGTCGATCTGCACGCCCCTGGCCTTGCCGAACTCGGGCAGGAACTGGGTGTACGGGAAGCTGGAGCCGATGGTGAGCAGGGTGTCGCAGTCGCGCATCAGCTCGTACGAGGGCCGGGTGCCGAGCAGGCCGATCGACCCGGTCACGTACGGCAGGGTGTCCGGCAGGGCGTCCTTGCCCAGCAGGGCCTTGGCCACGCCGGCGCCGAGCAGTTCGGCGGTCTCCTGGACCTGCCGGCGGGCGCCGCGGGCGCCCTGGCCGACCAGGATCGCGACCTTGCGGCCGGCGTTGATCACCTCGGCGGCGCGGCGCAGCTCGCTCTCCTCCGGGACGATCGTCCACTGGGGGTCGCCCAGGCTGGAGGGCACCATCTTGAAGGCGTGCTCCGGCGGGCTGTAGTCCAGTTCCTGGACGTCGGCGGGCACGATGACGGCCGTCACGGTGCGCCGGGCGGCGGCGGTGCGCATCGCCCGGTCCAGGACGTTGGGCAGTTGCTCGGGGACGGTCACCATCTGGCAGTACTCGGCGGCGACGTCCTTGTAGAGGCTCAGCAGGTCGACCTCCTGCTGGTAGGAGCCGCCCATCGCGCTGCGGTCGGTCTGCCCGACGATCGCGACGACCGGGACGTGGTCCAGCTTGGCGTCGTAGAGCCCGTTGAGCAGGTGGATGGCGCCCGGCCCGGAGGTCGCCGCGCACACGCCGGTGCGCCCGGAGAACTTCGCGTAGCCGACGGCCTCGAACGCGGCCATCTCCTCGTGCCGGGCCTGGACGAAGACCGGGCGGTTGTCGGCCCGGCCCCAGGCCGCGAGCAGCCCGTTGATGCCGTCGCCCGGGTAGCCGAAGACGTACTGGACGTCCCAGTCGCGCAGTCGCTCCAGGATCTGGTCGGAAACCTTCGGTGACACGGTGCTCCTCCTTCGGTCGTTCGCCTCAGTCGGCGGCCCCCCGCAGCGCGGCTAACCGCTGCGGGGGGCCGGAAACGCCCCGCCGAGGGGGAAAGTCACCCGTCCGCCTCCGGTGCGTCGTCCCAGCCGGGGGCGTCCCGGTCGTCGAGGCGCTCGCGCAGCCAGGCGAGGGTGGCGCTGAGCAGCCGGGAGACGTGCATCTGGGAGACGCCGATGCGTTCGGCGATCCGGGACTGGGTGCAGCCGTCCCAGAAGCGCAGTTTGAGGACGGTCTGCTCGCGTTCGGGCAGTTGGGCCAGCAGCGGGCGCACGGCCGTGCGGAAGTCGGCGAGTTCGATGCCGGGGTCGCAGCCGCCGAGCCGGTCGAGCAGGGCGCTGCCGCTCTCGTCGGTGTCCTGGTCGCGCAGCGCGTCCAGGGAGTTGGGGCGGTAGACCCGGCCCGCCACCAGGCCCTCGGTGGCCTGCTCGACGGTGAGGTGCAGTTCCTCGGCGATCTCCTCGGGCTGGGGCAGCCGGCCGAGTTCCTGCTCCAGGCGGTCCGAGCCGCGGGCGACGGTCAGGTAGAGCTCCTGCATGCTGCGCGGGACCCGGACCGGCCAGGAGGTGTCGCGGAAGAACCGCTTGATCTCCCCGGTGATGGTCGGGATCGCGTAGGTGACGAACTCGACGCCGCGCCGCGGGTCGTAGCCGTCGACGGCCTTGATCAGGCCGATCGTGCCGACCTGGAGGATGTCCTCCATGTCCTCCGCACGGTGGCGGAAGCGGGCCGCGATGAAGCGCACCAGCGGCATGTTGAGCTCGATGATCGTGCCGCGCACGTAGCTGTAGGCGTGGGACTCGCGGGCCAGCCCGGCCAGCCGGTCGAACAGCGCGTCGCTCAGTTCCCGGGCCTCGGACTTGCCCATCGCCCGCAGCTCGGCCGCCGTGGGCCTGGGGGGCAGGTCGGACGGCAGGGCGGCATCACGGTGAACGGTTTCCGGAAGGATGGACACTTGAACTTCTCCTGGGCATCGGGGTGAACGCCCTGGACCGGTACGAGCAGGTGCTCGCGCGTCGGGGGCTTCTGTCCCCCAGGACCTGTGCCCGGCTTCTTCAAGCGCGGTCCCGGTGGCACCCGGACCGGGTGCGGGAGCGGCCGTACGGCTCGTGGCCGCCGCATGGGTGTTCTACCCGACACCCGACGTGGAATTCATGTTTCACCCGTTTTTTTACGATTTGTCCCGGGTAGCCGTCGCGCTGTCGACCGGAGCACGGCGAGAGGCGGAGACGGAGGCGATCACCATGGCGGCACCGGACACCGGCCGCGACGCCCCCGACCGCCCCCGCCGCAGCGGCCGGCGGGAGTCGCCCGACGAACGGGCGGACCGCCGCTGGACGGACCTGCTCCAGGAGGTGCGGGTCGCCCAGACCGGCTCGCAGGTGCTCTTCGGGTTCCTGCTGAGCGTGGTCTTCATGCCCCGCTTCGCCCAGCTCGACGGGTTCGACCGGGGGCTGTACGTGACCACGGTCGTCCTCGGGGCGCTGGCGACCGGCTCGCTGGCCGCCCCGGTCGCCTACCACCGGATCTTCGCCGGCCACCGGCTGAAGCCCGAACTGGTCGACGCGGCCGCCCGGTTGGTGGCCATCGGCCTGCTGCTGCTCGCGCTGACCATCGGCTCGGCGCTGCTGCTGCTCCTGCGGGTGGCGACGGGCTCCGCGCTGTCCGGCTGGATCACCGGAGTGGTCATGTTCTGGTTCGTCTCCTGCTGGCTGCTGATCCCGCTGCGGCACCTGCACCGGTACGACGCCCGCAGCACCCGGCCGCCGGACGAGCCGGAGCCGGACCCGGGCGGCCCCGGGGCAGGTTTCGACGACTCCCGCCCGGCTAGACGCCAGCCATGACGATCCGCACCCGCCGCAAGCCCCGCACCGTGGTCATCACCGGCGCCACCGCCGGCGTGGGCCGGGCCTGCGTCCGCGCCTTCGCCACCGGGGGTGACCGGCTCGTCCTGGTCGCCCGCGGCCTGGCCGGGCTGCGCGCCGCCTCGGCCGAGGCCCAGGCCGCCGGCTCACCGGTGCGCACCATCCTGGCCGACGTGGCCGACCCGGAGGCCTGCGAGGCTGCCGCCGCGCGCGCCGAGGCCGAGTTCGGACCGATCGACGTCTGGGTCAACGACGCCTTCACCTCGGTCTTCGCGCCCTTCACCGAGATCAGCCCGGAGGAGTTCCGCCGGGTCACCGAGGTGACCTACCTGGGCTACGTCAACGCCACCCGCGCCGCGCTGCGCCGGATGCTGCCGCGCGACCACGGCACGATCGTGCAGGTCGGCTCGGCGATCGCCTACCGGGGCATCCCGTTGCAGACCGCCTACAGCGGCGCCAAGCACGCCATCCAGGGCTGGCACGAGGCGCTGCGCTGCGAACTGCTCGCCGACGGCTCCAAGGTCCGGGTGACGATGGTCCAGCTGCCGGCCGTCAACACCCCGCAGTTCGACTGGGTGCTCACCCGGCTGCCCGGCCGCGCCCGGCCCGTCCCGCCCGTCCACCAGCCCGAACTCGCCGCCCGCGCCGTCCGGTTCGCGGCCGACCACCCCGGGCGCCGGGAGTACTGGGTCGGCGCCAGCACCGCCGCCACCCTGATCGCCAACGCGGTCGCGCCCGGGCTGCTGGACCGCTACCTCGCCCGCACGGGCATCGACTCCCAGCAGGAGGACGAGCCGCCGGGCAGGAGGTTCAACCTCTGGACCCCGTCGGACGCCTCCGAGGACCACGGCGCGCACGGCCGCTTCGACGCCGAGGCCCGCGACCGCAGCGCCCAGCTGTGGGCCTCCCAGCACCACGGCCTGCTCACCACCGCCGCCGGCGCCGCCCTGCTCGGCGCCGCGGCGGGCGCCCTCGCCCGGAAGCGGTGACCTCCGGACCACGGCCATGGACCCGGTGGAGGCACTGCGGCGGATCGCCTTCCTCCTGGAGTGGAAGGGCGCCTCGCCCTACCGGGTGCGGGCGTTCCACACGGCCGCCGACGCGGTCCGCGACCTTCCGCCCGGCCCGGTGGACGCCGCCCGGGCCCGGTGCCTGCACGGCGTCGGACCGGTCACCTCCGAGGTCGTCGCCCAGGCCTCGGCGGGAGTGACACCGCCGTACCTGGCCCGGCTGGAGGAGGAGACCGGGCCCGCCGCCACCGCCGGATGGGACCTGCTGGCCACCGCCCGGGGCGACTGTCACCTGCACTCGGACTGGTCCGACGGCGGCCACCCGTTCGAGGAGATGGCCGAGGCCGCCCGCGCCCTCGGGCACCACTGGGCGGTGCTGACCGACCACTCGCCCCGGCTGACGATCGCCCACGGCCTCAGCCCCGAGCGGCTGCGCCGGCAGCTCGACGCGGTCGCGGCCTGGAACGCCGGGAACGGGCCCTTCCGCCTCCTGACCGGGATCGAGTGCGACATCCTGGAGGACGGATCGCTCGACCAGGAGCCCGAGTTGCTGGACCGGCTCGACGTCGTGGTGGCCTCCGTCCACTCCAAACTGCGCTCCGACCCGGACGCGATGACCGCCCGGATGCTCGCGGCGGTCCACGACCCCCGCTCCGACGTCCTCGGGCACTGCACCGGCCGGATCGTCACCGGCCGCGGCCGGCCGCCGTCCGGCTTCGACGCCGAGGCCGTCTTCGCCGCCTGCGCCGAGACCGCGACGGCGGTGGAGATCAACTGCCGCCCCGAGCGCCGCGACCCGCCCGACGAGCTGCTGCGCCTGGCCGTCGAGGCGGGCTGCCTGTTCGCCGTCGACACCGACGCCCACGCGCCGGAGCAACTGCACTGGTACTCCTCCGGATACGCCCGCGCGGCGCGCTTCGGCCTCGGGCCCGATCGGCTGGTCACCAGCTGGCCGCGCGAGCGGCTGCCGGCCTGGACGGGCCGGTCACCCGGCTGATCCCGGCGGCCAGGGAACCACCGGGCGGATCATCGGACGTTCCCGGCCCCCGCTCCGGCGAACGGGTGGTCCCGGCCGGCGATCCCCCGCCCGACGGCGTTGCGCGCGGGACGCGGCCACCGGCCGGACGGTACACCTGGGGCCGCTCGCCGCGAGGGCGGCGCTGTCGTGACGTCCGGGACGGGGGTGAGGGGGTGCGGAAGGTGGCCGAACTCCTGCTCTGGTGGGGGCTGTTGCTCCTGCTGAACACCGTGTTCATCAGCTCGGTGACGCCGCTGGAGGTGGCCGTGGGCGGCGGCGTCGCCCTGCTCGGGGCACTCGGCGCGGTCGCGGTCCGCCGCACCTCCGGCGCCGCCCCGGGCGGTGCGGCCGGCCTCGCGGCGGCGCTCTGGGCCTTCCCGTGGACGCTGCTGGCCGACACCGGCCGCCTGGCACGCGCCGTGCTCTCCCCCGCCCACCGCCGGTCCGGCTTCCGCACCGTCCGGCTCTCGCCCGGCACCGGCCCCGCCTGGGCCGCCGCACTGCTGTCCGCGACCCCCGGCGCCTACGTGGTGGACGTCGACGGCCAGACCCTGCTGGTCCACGCGCTCGGCCGGGAAGCCTCCGCCCTGGAGGGCGCGTTGACGGGCGCGGAGGAGTGAACGCCTGGCTGCTGGCCGCGGCCCTGCTGGCCGTCGGCGCGATCGCCCCGTGCCTGCTGCTCGGGCTGCGCGGCGCGGCGCCCCAGCGCCTGGCCGGGCTGAACCTCGCCGCACCGGCCACGTCCGTCGCCCTGCTGCTGCTCGCCCAGGGCTTCGGCCGCACCTCCTACACCGACCTCGCGCTCGACCTGACCGTGCTGGCGCCCGCCGGGGCGCTGGTGTTCACCCGCTTCCTGGCCGGCGAGGAGCGCTGATGGCGCGTCATGCCGTGGCGCTGGTCCTGCTCTGCGCGGGCACCGCCGCCCTGCTGCTCTCCGCCGTCGCGCTCGCCGTGCTCCCCGGCCCGTACCTGCGCCTGCACGCCCTCTCCCCCGCCGCCGCGCTCGGCGCGCCGCTGGTCGCCCTCGCCCTCGCGGTGGACACCGGGCCGGGCCGGGCCGCGGTCAAACTGCTGGTGATCGGCCTGCTGCTGGCGGCCGGCGGCACCGTCACCACGATGGCCGTCGCCCACGCCACCCACCGCGCCGACCCGGAGGACAGGACGTGACCGACGCCCTGATCGTCATCGCCCTGCTGCTCACCGCCGCCACCGCCACCGTGGCCGCGCTCACCCGCGACCCGGTCCGGCAGGCCGCCGTCCTCGCCCTGCTCGGGCTGAGCCTCGCCCTGCTCTTCACCGTGCTCCAGGCCCCCGACGTCGCGCTCTCCCAGCTCGGCGTGGGCAGCGCCATCACGCCACTGCTCATCCTGCTGACCGTCCGCCGGGTGCGCCGCGAGGAGCACACCGACGAACGCCCGGACCACCCCGAGTGAGCCGCGCCACCCGGCTCGGGCTCTTCCTGTTCGCGGCCTCCGTGCTGGCCGCCGCGCTGATCGCCGCCGCCGGCGAGCTGCCCGGCTTCGGGGGCGCCCGGCACCCGTACGGCGAGCGGGCGGTGGCGGCCGGGCTGGAGCGGCGGACGGCCAACATCGTCTCCTCCGTCAACTTCGACCAGCGGGCCTTCGACACCCTCGGCGAGGAGTCCATCCTGTTCGGCTCGGTGCTCGGCGCGGGCATCCTGCTGCGGCTGGCCCGGGACGAGCGCAAGCGCCGCGCCGCCGCCGAGCCCGTCCTGCCCACCACCCGGCTGTTCGGCGCCACCCTGCTGCCGGTCGTCGTCCTGACCGGCGGCTACCTCGTCGCCCACGGCGCGCTGAGCCCGGGCGGCGGCTTCCAGGGCGGCGTCGCGCTGGCCACCGCGCTGCACCTGGCGTACGTCGCCGCCGACTACCGGGTGCTCAAGCGGATCCGCCCGCTCGCCGCGCTGGACGTCTCGGACGCGCTGGCCGCAGGAGCCTTCGCCGCGCTCGGACTGATCGGGCTCGTCCAGGGCGCCGGCTACCTCGCCAACACCCTGCCGCTCGGCACCTTCAACCAGCTCTCCTCCAGCGGACTGGTGGCCGTGATCAACGCCGCCGTCGGCGTGGAGGTCGCCTCCGGCGTGGTGGTGCTGCTCGCCCACTTCCTGGACCAGGCCGTCGAGGTCGTCCCCCGAGGAGCGAAGTCATGACCGTCCTGCCCTACCTGGTGGCCGGCTGGGTCCTGCTCGCCGGGCTGTACGGCCTGGTGACCAGCCGCAACCTGGTGCAGGCGGTCGGCTGCCTGGCCGTCGCGCAGTCCTCGACGTACGTGCTGCTGCTCGCCGTCGGGTACCGCCGTGCCGCCACCGCCCCCGTCTTCTCCGACCTGCCGACCGACGCCCCGGTGGTGGACCCGGTGGTCCAGGCGCTGACGCTCACCGACATCGTGGTCGGCGCGACCGTCACCGCGCTGCTGCTCTCCCTGGTGATCCAACTGCGCAAGCGCCACGGCACGGTGGACCCGGAGGACCTCACCGGGCTGCGGGGGTGACGCCCGGTGCTCCCCGCCTCCGACCTGCTGCCGCTGGCCGTCGCCGTCCCGCTGCTGGGCGCGGCCCTCACCGCCGTCGCCGGCCGGTGGCTGCCGCGCTCCGGCCGCGACGCGCTCGCCACCCTGCTGGCCGCCGCCGAGGTCGGCTGCCTCGCCCTGCTGTGGGCCCGCACCAGCCCGGACGGCCGGGCGGTCTCCTGGCTGGGCGGCTGGACCCCGCGCGGCGGGCACAGCGTGGGCATCGTGCTGGTCGCCGACCGCCTCGGCAGCGGCCTCGCCCTGCTCGTGGCCGTCCTGGTGCTCGCCGTGCTCTGCTACGCCTGGCGGTACTTCGACGAGCCCTCGGGCGAGAGCGGCGGCCTGTTCCCGGCCCTGCTGCTGCTCTTCGAGGCCGGGATGTGCGGGTTCGCGCTCACCGGCGACCTCTTCGACGCCTTCGTCTTCTTCGAACTGATGGGCGCCGTCGCCTACGCCCTCACCGGCTACCGGATCGAGGACCCGCGCCCACTGCACGGCGCGATGGCCTTCGGGCTGGTCAACTCGGCCGCCGCCTACCTCTCGCTGGTCGGCATCGGCCTGCTCTACGCCCGCACCGGCGAACTCGGCCTGGCCCAGATCGGCGCCGAACTCGACCGGCTCGCCGTCCCCGGGCGCGGTCCGGACGCCCTGCTGGTCCTCGCCTTCGTCCTGGTCCTGGCCGGCCCGCTGGTCAAGGCCGCCGCGGCGCCGTTCCACTTCTGGCTGCCGGACGCCCACGCCGTCGCCCCGAGTCCGGTCTGCATGCTGCTGTCCGGGGTGATGGTCGAACTCGGGGTGTACGGCGCGGCCCGGATCCACCGGGTGGTCTTCGCCGGACCGGGAGGCCTGCCGGACGCCGTCGTCCGGGACACCCTGATGGCCGTCGGGGTGCTGACCGCGCTGGTCGGCGCCGTGATGTGCTGGCAACAGCGGCACCTGAAGCGGATGCTGGCGTTCTCCACGGTCGCCCACACCGGGCTGTTCCTGATCGGCGCGGCCCTGCTCGCCCCGGACGGCCTCGCCGGCACCGCGGTGTACGTGGCCGGCCACGCGGGCGCCAAGGCCGCGCTGTTCGGCCTCACCGGCGTGCTGCTCGACCGGTACGGCTCGGTCGACGAGCACGGACTGTACGGCCGGGCCCGCGAACTTCGGGCCACCGGGCTGCTGTTCGCCCTGGGCGCGCTGGCCCTGGCCGGACTGCCGCCGTTCGGCACCGGGCTCGGCAAGGCCGTCGCCGAGGAGGCCGCCGGGCAGCGGCTCGGCTGGCTGCCGGCGGTGTTCGTGCTGGTGTCGGCGCTCACCGGCGGCGCGGTGCTGCGGGCCGGCCTGCGGGTCTTCGGCGGGATCGGCGCGCCGCCCCGGGAGCACCCCGAGGTGGCCGCGACCACCGGCGAGGGCGAGGAGCCCGAGATCCGCGAACCGGGCCGGCGGCTGCCGCCGCCGATGCTCCTCGCCCCCGGACTGCTGCTGGCCGGCTGCCTGGCCGTCGGCGTGCTGCCCGGCGTCGGCCGGGCGCTCGCCGCGGGGGCCGCCGCCTTCACCGACCGCGGGGCCTACCTCGCCGACGCCCTCGGGCAGCCGGCCGCGCCGCCGGCTCCGGTCCCCGCGCCGGAGGCTTGGTGGACGGCCTCCGGCGCCGGCCTCGGCGTGCTCTCGGCCCTGCTCGCCGCCGGCTTCGCCGCCGCCGCGCTGCGCCGCGCCCCCCGGCGCGGCACCGGCCGCCTGCACCGCGCCGTCGTCCTGCCGCTGCGCCGGCTGCACTCCGGCCTCCTCGGCGACTACGTCGCCTGGCTGGCCGCGGGGCTCGCGGCCCTGCTGGTCACCCTCACGGGGCTGCTCTGACGGCTGTGGCGCCCGCCGGGTCCCCCGGCCCCGCATCTCCGCCTTCCGTTTTTGACGCACCATCATCTCCGGCCCTGCACTGGACTCCCCGAGCGCCGGAGGACCCGCATGCCCTGCTTCCGGCGCGATCGGACCGACCGGACCGGCCCGATCGGCGACTGCGGCCAGGCTTGCCCCATGTCGGGTCTCCAGGACCTGCTGGTCCACACCGTCAAGGTCACCGACCAGTACGCCGTGAAGGCCCGCGCGGCGAACCGATCCCGATCATGTCCCCTGAACTTGGCGGCACCACCCCAGACTTGGCGACCCACGAGGCCCCTCCCCCGGCTGCGCTACTCCACGCCACCGCCCTCGGCGACCGGCGCGTTGCACTCCGCCCCGGCCGTGAACAACCACGCCGAGGCGCCGAGCACCAGCCACCTCAAAAACCCTCCGGGCAGCCGACAGCACCGCACAAGCCACCCCGAATGCCCCGCCCTGCCCACGCGCAGGGCCCACCCGCCACCATCCACGGCCCCAGCTCCCGCACCTTCCGCCGCCCCCACCGGACTTGGCGACCCACGAGGCCCCTCCCTCGCTACTTCACGCCCCCGCCCTCGGCGACCGGCTCGCTGCACTCCGCCCCGGCCGTGAACAACCGCGCCGAGGCGCCGAGCACCAGCCACCTCAAAAACCCTCCGGGCAGCCGACGGTGCCACACAAGCCACCCCGAACGCCCCGCCCTGCCCACGCGCACGGCCCCCGCCACCATCCACGGCCCCAGCTCCCGCACCTTCCGCCGCCCCCACCGGACTTGGCGACCCACGAGGCCCCTCCCCGGCTCCGCTACTCCACGCCCCCGCCCTCGGCGGCAGGGGCGTTGTACTCGGCGAGGGTCTCGCGGGTGAAGCCGAAGAAGTACGTCGCCAGGAAGCCCGCCAGGTAGCCCGTCAGCAGGCCGCCGCCGTAGACGGCGGCGCTCGCGAGCAGCCCGTGCGGGCCGGCCAGCAGCGGGAAGAGGGCCCAGCCGGAGGGCCCGATGGCGGTCGAACCGACGGCGTTGCCGAGCTGCCCGGCGACGCCGATGAAGGCGCCCCCGGCCGCGCCGCCGACGCAGGCCGTGACGAACGGGCGCCCCAGCGGCAGGGTGACGCCGTACACCAGGGGCTCGCCGACGCCCAGCAACCCCGCCGGGAGGGCGGAGCGGATGGTGGCCCGGATCGAGGCGTTGTGGCGCAGCCGCAGGTGGACGGCCACCGCGCAGCCGACCTGGCCGGCCCCGGCCATCGCGAGGATCGGCAGCAGGACGGTCGAACCCTGCTGCTGGATCAGGGTGGTGTGGATCGGGATCAGCGCCTGGTGGAGCCCGAGCATGACCAGCGGGAGGAAGAGGCCGCCGAGCACCAGCCCGGCGAGCAGGCCGCCGTGCGCGAGCAGCCAGGTGGCGGCGTGGCCGATGCCCGTGGAGATCTCCCCGGCGACGAACATCAGGCCGAACAGCGCGGCCAGCCCGCCGAGCAGGACGGTGACCGTGGGGGTGACCAGGACGTCCAGGGCGTCCGGCACCAGCCGCCGGGTCCAGCGCTCCAGGTGGACCGCCAGCAGTGCGGCGCCGAGCGCCCCGATCACGCCGCCCTGCCCGGGGGTGAGGTGGTGGCCGAAGACCTCGACCTTGGCGACTCCCGCGTAGACGATCACGCTGGCCACGGCCGCGCCGAGGACGGGTGTGCCGCCGAACTCCTTGGCCGTGTTGTAGCCGACGAAGACGGCGAGCAGGGACATGAATCCCGAGGAGACCGGCCCGAGGGCGGTGACCAGCGCCGGCGCCCAGCCGAGGTTGGCGAGGGCCCCGGCGAGGCCGGCCACGATCCCGCACCCGATCAGGGCGGGGATCAGCGGGACGAAGACGTCGGCGATCCGGCGCAGCGCCAGCTTGACCGGGGTGGCGTTGCGCGCCCGGGCCCGTGCCCGGATCCTTTCGCCGCGCCCGGCGAGCTGCTCGGCGGGATCGGCGGCAGGACCGCTGCCGGGTTCGCCCGCCGCCCCGGCGCCACCCCCGCCGCCGGTCCCGCGCTCGGCCTCCGCGCCCTCCAGGAGCCGCCGCAGCTGCGCGGTGACCCCGGCGACGGCGGCCGGGCCGAGGACGATCTGGTAGGTGTCGTCCTCGACCGTGCCCAGGACGGCCGGCAGCGCCCGCAGCGCCCCGGCGTCGACCAGGGCGCGGTCCGCCAGCCCCAGCCGCAGCCGGGTCATGCAGTGGGCGACCGAGCGGATGTTGGCGGCGCCACCGACCAGCGGGAGGATCGCCTCGGCCACGGCGCGGTTCTTCTCGTCCGACATGACGGGGGACGTACCCGGGTGCTCCCGGGGCTCAACCGCCGTCGCGCGTCGCGGCGCCGAGCCGGGCCGCCGCCACCGCCGGGGAGCCGGTGCCGCCGTCCGCCCGGTCCGGGAGCGGGTCGTCGTCGGAGAGCCCGGTGCGCACCCGGTGCACGTAGCGGTCGATCAGGTGGCGGAGCACTCTGGCGGTGGCGGCGACGTCCGCTTCGGGGACGCCGTCCAGCACGTCGGTCAGGCTGGCGATGTTGGCCTGTTTCAACCGGTCGAGCAGGTCCCGTCCGTCGGCCGTGATCGCGACCCGGCGGGCCCGTCGGTCCTGGGTGTCCTGGGTGCGTTCCACCAGCCGCTGGCCCTGGAGGCGGTCGATCTGCCGGGTCACGTGGGAGGACTTGACCATCAGCCGGGCGGCCAGGTCGCTCACCCGGCTGGGGCCTTCGGTCTCGACGAGCGCGCGCAGCAGGTAGACGTCCGAGCGGGCGGCCGTGAGGCCGGCTTTCGCCATCCGGCGCTCGTGCTCCTGTGAGCGTGTCAGCAGGTAGGCGAGGCTGGCCAGGACGTCCTCCAGTCCGTCCAGGCCTCCCGGGGCGGGGGCGGTGGTGAGGTCGTCTTCGGCATCTTCTTCGTCCGACATGGGGGAACTGTAGCGATCCGGGACGGCCGTGACAGCAACGGGGAGTCACGAACCGATTTCGGACAGATTCGGCCGACGCCCGGCGCACCCTTCCGCCGCCACGGAACGCGAGTTAGCGTGACGGTCAGTTAGTTGCTTTGGGCACGTAAATACGATCGCCCAACTCCCGGAAGGGGATCGACCGATGACCACCGCCGAGAAGGCCCCGCGCTTCACCCATCCCGCCGCCCGCGGCACCTGTCCGTTCGCCCCGCCGGCCGCCTACGAGCAGGCCCGGCACGAGGAGCCGGTCAGCCGCGTCTCGCTGTGGGACGGCTCCACCAGCTGGCTGGTCACCCGCCACGAGGACATCAAGGCAGTGCTCTCCGACGCCCGCTTCAGCTCCGACTCCACCCGGCCCGGCTTCCCCTTCGTCAGCGCGGGCGCCCGGCAGCTGAACACCGGTCGGCCCACCATCATCCGGATGGACGAGCCCGAGCACTCCCACTACCGCCGGATGCTCACCGGCGACTTCGTGATCAAGAAGGTCGAGGCGATGCGCCCGCGGATCCAGCGGATCGCCGACGACCTGCTGGACCGGATGACCGAGGGCCGCTCCGAGGCCGACCTGGTCCAGGAGTTCGCCCTGCCGCTGCCGTCCCTGGTCATCTGCCTGCTGCTCGGCGTCCCCTACGAGGACCACGAGTTCTTCCAGGACTGCAGCCGCGTCCTGCTGCGCCGCGCCTCCACGCCCGAGGAGGTCATCGCGGCCCAGGCCAAGCTGGTCGACTACCTCGTCCAGCTCACCGAGGCCAAGCGCACCCAGCCCGACGACGGCATCCTCAGCCGCCTGGTGGAGCGCGGCGAGCTGAGCACCGAGCAGATCGGCGCGATGGGCCGCCTGCTGCTGGTGGCCGGACACGAGACCACGGCGAACATGACCGCGCTCTCCGTCCTCGCACTGCTGCGCAACCCCGGCCAGCTCGCTCATCTGCGCGAGCACCCCGAGGCCGTGCCCGGCGCGGTCGAGGAACTGCTGCGCTACCTGACGATCGTGCACTCCGGCCTGACCAGGGTCGCCACCGAGGACGTCGACCTGGCCGGCGAGCGGATCCGGGCCGGCGAGGGCGTCATCTGCATGGTCAGCACCGCCAACCGGGACGAGCGGGAGTTCCCGGAGGGCGACGAGCTCGACGTGACCCGCGACGCCCGCCGCCACCTGGCCTTCGGCTTCGGCCACCACCAGTGCCTGGGACAGCCGCTCGCCCGGCTGGAGCTCCAGATCGCCCTCGCCACCGTCCTGCGGCGGCTGCCCGGACTGCGCCTGGCGGTGCCGTTCGAGGAGGTCCGCTTCCGCGGCGAGATGCTCGTCTACGGCGTCCACGAGCTGCCGGTCGCCTGGTGACCGCGCTCCCCCGCACCTGACCCCACCGATCCAGCCGTCCCGCACCGGAGTCGACACCGGTCGGGGCCGTCCTGAAGGGAACACCATGCACATCCGGATCGACCAGGAGAAGTGCTGCGGCGCCGGCCACTGCGTGCTCGCCGCCCCCGAGGTCTTCGACCAGCGCGACGAGGACGGCGTGGTCGTCCTCCTCGACGCCGAACCGCCCGCCGGGCTCCACCAAGCCGTGCGGGACGCCGCCGCCGTCTGCCCGGCCTCGGCGATCCTGCTGGAGCAGGCGTGACCGCTCCGCGGGACGTGGCCGTGGTCGGCGCCGGCGCGGCCGGACTGCACGCCGCCGAGGCGCTGCGCCGCTCCGGCTACGACGGCCGGCTCACCCTGATCGGGGCCGAGCCGGAGCCGCCGTACGACCGGCCCCCGCTGTCCAAGCACCTGCTCGGAGGCGAGTGGCAGCCCGACCGCCTGGCCCTGCGCGGCCCCGAGGCGCTGGTGGAGCTCCGGCTCGACCTGCGCCTCGGGGTCCGGGCCGAGCGGCTGGACCGCCGGGAGCGGGCGGTGGCCCTCTCCGACGGCGGGCGGGTCCGCTGCGACGCCGTCATCGTGGCCACCGGCGTCCGTCCGCGCCGCCTGCCCGGCGCCGAGGCGCCGCTGCCGGGGGCGCACGTGCTGCGCACCCTCGCCGACGCCCTCGCCCTGCGCGAGGAACTGCGCTCCGGCGTAAGGCTGTTGGTGGTCGGCGGCGGGCTGCTCGGCGCCGAGGCGGCGGCCACCGCCGTCGGCCTGGGCGCCGAGGTGGTCTGGCTGACCTCCACCGCCACCCCGCTGGCCGCCGTCCTGGGCGCCGAGACGGCCGCGCTGCTGGCCGGCCTGCACCGCGCCCACGGGGTGCGGCTCCACCGGGGCACGGCCACGGCGCTGCTCGAACGGCGCGGCCGGGCCGCCGGTGTGCGGCTGGCCGACGGCTCCGAGCTGGCGGCCGACACGGTGCTGATGGCCGTCGGGTCCGAGCCGGCCACCGAGTGGCTGGCCGGCAGCGGTGTCCCGCTGGACGACGGCGTGGTCTGCGACGCCTACTGCGCCGCCGGCCCCGGCGTCTGGGCGGCCGGCGACGCCGCCTCCTGGCCCGACCCGCGCACCGGCCGCCACCACCGGCTCGAACAGCGCACCAACGCCACCGAACAGGCCATGCACGCCGCCCGGAACCTGCTGGCCGGCCCGGGCGGAACCCAGCAGCCCTACCGGCCGGTCCCGTACCTGTGGACCGACCAGTACGGGCTGCGGATCCAGGCCTTCGGCCGCCCCGGTGACGCGGACCGCTTCGAGCTGGTCGACGGCAGCCCGGAGGAGCACCGCTTCGCCGCCGCCTGCGTCCGCGACGGCGTGGTCACCGGCGCCGTGGGCATCGCCTCCGCCCGCGCGCTGCGCGACCTCCGCGCCCGGGTCGCGGCCCGCGCTCCGTGGCCGCCCGTCCCGGCCTGACCCCTCGCCCGGCGCCGGCCGTGGTCGGCCGGGCCGAGGCCTACCGGGTACCGGCCGCTTCGAAGCCGGCGCCGAAGCCGCTCCCGCCGGCCGGCGCCGACCGGACGCGCCGCTCCGGACACCCCGTCCCTCCCGCGCGAAGGGCCTGTCCGCCACCATCCGCGGACAGGCCCCGACCCGAGCTTCCGTCCTTTCCGTCGTCCCACAATCCACGAACCACGACCCACAGCACAGGGCAGGGCCTCCTGGTCTCCCGGGCGGGATTCGAACCCACCCGGGCCGCCAAGAGGCCCTGCTGCACTGTCCCGGCCGTTTCCGTGGCCTCCCGGTCGAGACCCTGCTCGACCGGGCCGCCTCACGGAGGTGGCGGCGACGGTTTCCCGTCCGGAGAAGACGAACCCGTCAGGCGTCCACGGTCTGGGTCTCCCGCGGCGCGGCGGCCGTGACCTCCGGGGTCTTCGCCGGCCGGTCGGCGAGCTTGAGCCAGACCACCCCGGCGATGATGACGGCCAACCACACGGCCTGGACCGCGTTCAGGCGCTCGTCGAAGATGACGGGACCGAGCAGCGCCGCACCGACGGCCCCGATGCCGGCCCAGACGGCGTAGCCGATGCTGACCTCGATGGTCCGCAGCGCCGCGCTCAGCGCCCAGAGGGTCAGGAGGAAGAAGACGACGGCGACCAGTGACCACGTGAGGCGGGTGAAGCCGTGGCTTCCGCCGACCGCGAGCGCGTAGCCGATTTCGAAGCCGCCGGCGAGGAGGAGCATGATCCAGGAGTTGGCGGAGGTGCGACCGGTGTCGGACATGGTGTGCGGATCCTTTCGAGGGGATGGTTCGGGGAGGGAGCGGGGAGCGAGCGGGACCGTCAGGCGGCGCCGCTGAGCTGGAGGCCGACGACGCCGGCGATGACCAGGGCGATGCCGACGGCCTTGCGCCAGTTCAGGCGCTGGCCGAAGAGCAGCGCGCCGAGGAGGGTGATGCCGACACCGGCGACGGAGGTCCAGATGGCGTAGCCCACACCGACGTTGAAGGTCAGGAGCGCCTTGCTGAGGAAGAAGGTCCCGAGGGCGCCGGTGATCAGCGTCACGGCGGTCCACTTACGGTTCTTGAAGCCTTCGGCCTTTCCGGCCGCGATCGCGACGGCGATCTCGAAGATGTCCGCGATCGCGAGGTAGAACCACTGCATGACATTGTCCTTTTCGTTCGTTGAAGGTCAGCGTTTCGGGGGGGGGGGGGGGGGAGAGAAACGGCCCGCCGTGAATCCGCGGTACCGCAGGAAGGTGCGAGGGGAGTGGCGGAGCGCCGGCCTGCCGGGGCGCCCTGGGACCGGGGGACGCGGTCCGTGCGGCTCGCGATCGGCCGCGCTCGGGTCAGGTCAGCACCCGTCGATTCCGCAGGCGGCACCGTAGGTGACCGCCTCGGCCTGAGCGTCGAGCACGGCCTTGCGGATCTGGGCCGCGGAGGGGACGCCTTCGATGCGGTGGCGTCCGCCGACGATGATCGTGGGGGCGACGGAGATGCGGTACGCCTCGGCGATCCGCAGTGCCTTCTGATGGGTCTCGGTGTAGGTCCCGGCGGTCAGCGCCTCGGTGAAACCGGCACTGTCCAGGCCGAGTTCGGAGGCGATGTCGGAGAGGACCTCCAGCCGGCCGATGTCCCGGTTCTCCTGGAAGAAGGCCCGCAGGACCCTCGGGGTGTACTCCGCGGCCTTGCCGTGCTCGGCCGCGTACTGGTAGCCCTCGAAGGCCAGCCGGGTGTAGGGCTGCGGGGAGACCGTGGGCAGGGTGATGTCCACGCCCATCCTCCGGGCCATCGGGTAGACCGACCGCGCCCAGATCGCCGGCAGGTACGGGTCCTCCGGACGCAGCGTCGGGGTCGGGTGGGGCCGCAGCTCGAACGGCATCCACTCGATCTCGACGTCGAGGTCGCGGGTGGCCTCGTGCAGCGGGCCCTCGGCCAGCATGCAGAACGGGCAGACGTAGTCCGACCAGACCTTGACGCTGACCTTCTCGATCGCCGTCCCGGTCATGACCGCCCCCGCTCCATGGCGAGGAACTCCTCGAACGGCTTCGTCCCCTCCGGGATCTGCAACCAGGTGACCTTGACCGGCCAGGTCTCCGGGTCCTCGGCGAAGATCGAGTACGAGCTCGTGTAGTCGAACCCGTACTGGGCGGCCGTCTTGCGGTCGACCACGTTGACGATGTGACCGACGTTGAAGTACAGCGAGGCCATGTAGCACAGGGCGCACGGCTCGCCGGAGGCGATCAGGGTGGCTCCCGCGGTGGCGTGGAGCCCGTACTTGGCGGCCGCCTCCCGCAGCGCCGTCACCTCGGCGTGCGCGGTGGGGTCGTTGTCCTCGCGCACCCGGTTGACGCCGGTGCCGAGGATCCGGCCGGCGTTGACCACCACGCCGGAGAACGGGATGCCGCCCTTGGCGACGTGTTCGCGACTGATCCGCACGGCCTCACGGGCGTACTCGGTCAGCTCGCTCTCTGAAAGATCGGAATAACGCATCGTCACTCCCCTACTCAGACCGCGGCCGGGGTGTGGACGGTGGGCACCGTGCCATCGGACATGGAGCGTCCCCCAGCAGTTGCTTGCTTGTATGTACATGCTTTCCTGGCCCACAGTCAGGCCGAAGCTGATGAGTAGAGCTTGCATGAACAAGCATCCTGCTGTCAATCGCTACCGCGCAGGACTTCCATCGGCGCTGGCCGTCGATGCTCCCCGGACACGCAACCGCGCCCGTCGGCCGCCGTGGTGACGGCTCGACAGGCGCGGGAAGCGGGTCCGGTGGACGCCCCTCCTCCTTCGGGGCGCGCGCCGGAACGGCGGGCTCAGACGGCGACGGGGTAGCTCATCTCCTCCTCCCCCGCCCACGGGCCGCGGGACACCAGCGCTGGCCCGGACGGACCGTCAGTTGCCGTACGGTGGCCGGAGCGACGGTCCCGCCGGTCCGGATCGGCCGCCAGCCGGCTGTAGGCGAAGGCGGCCGAGACCAGCGCCATGTGGTGGTGCCACCCCGGGAACGAGCGGCCCTCGAAGTCCCGCAGGCCGAAAGCCCGTTGGAGCACGCTGACGGTCTCACCGGTCGCCGGGTGCCGTTCCGCGTACTCCAGGAGTTCGTCGACCGGCCGGCGCACCATGTTGGTGATCCACAGCCGACCCGGATCCGGCGCGTATCCGTCGGGCTGGGTGAACAGGCGGAACGGCCGTGGCCGTTGATCGGCCGCGACGGCTCCGGGCACCTGCACCAGGCCGTCCCGGACGGAGGCCCAGCCGGGCCTCGCGGCGATCGGACGCGCCTCGGGGCACCGCTCGCTCAGCACCCGCGCCATGGCGGCGGCCGGCCGGCGGGGACCGGAGGGGCCCCGCTCCAGCAGGGCCAGCGGAAAGCTGTCGGGAATCGCCAGGAGGAAGTCCAGTTGACGCTTGATCAGGCCGTCGACGAGCCGGCGCGAGTCCATGTAGCCGTCGAGGTCGGCGACCACCGGAACGGGCTCGTAATCCGAACGCCGCACCATCTGGTCGATCGAGTCGAGGAGTTGCTCCTCGGCGGAGGACGTGGCCGTCCGTGGGACGCGGGCCTGCTCGCGCAGCGGGCCCCGGGCCCAGGGTTCGGGCAGGAACAGGCACCAGCCCACGGGGAACTCACCCTCCTCCGTCGACATGAATACGGCTGTTCCCATTTGGCAGTTGACGGTCCGCCCGGTCTGCGGAATGAATCGGCGGTGCACTCCGCACGACTTCTCACCGCGCTTGGGCAGGACGACGGGAGCGGCCGTCCACGCCCGCGGCCGGACGCGGGCCTCGACCCACTGGCGCAGCTGGTCGCAGACCGGCTCCCACTCCCAGGGGCTCTCGTTGATGAACTGGTGCAGGGCCTGCGACGCGGTCGGGGAGTCGCTGGCCACGGCCGCCAGCCGGCGGATCGACTTCTTGCCGGGCGTCCTGAGCAGGCCGTGCAGATACGCGTGCGCCCACCTGCGCTGGTCAGCTCTGCGTAAATGGCCGAAGAGCTGGTCCGAGAACTCGGTGACAGGGTCCCATTCCCTCATAGCTTCCCTCCCGTGTGGCGGCTGTGGACGTCAAACAGGTCAACCACAATAAATATGAGTACAGTCTTTTTTCGGAGGGAATGTGATTCCTGTCGCCACTTCGTCAACTCCGCAGGTTAACCATGTTGCGACGTAAGTGATTTGTGAGGAAAGTGGGAGAGGAATCGCCCGGGCCGGGCGCATCGCCGGTGTTGTCGGCAGCGCGCACGCGAACGGCCCGTACGCGATGCGCACGGGCCGGGCCCATGGGGGTGCCGCTCGATGCCGGGACGCCGCCCTGGCGGTTGCCATCGGGATCCCCCCGCACAACCGGCCCAGGGGCCGTCGTGCCGGTCCACGGGGCCGCGGGGCGGGGCTCTCACGGGACGGCACGAAGAAGGGGCGGGGCACGGTGTCCGCCTCCGGGTCCACCGGAGGCGACATCACCCTGCCCCGCCCCGAGAGCGGCGGGCCCGCACCCCGGGGGTGCGGTGGATCCGGCCGCCCGTGCGTGCCGCCGGGTGTGCGGCGGCCCGTCCCGTGGCCGGATCCTCCGTCGGGCCGGTGGCGAAGGGGCGCCGACCGGATTTCCCGACGGAATCGGACGAGTGGAATGGCGGCGATCGACACGGGCTCCGGATCGGCCGGATCCCGATATGAGCGCGGGGGGGCTGTACGAAGGGGCTTCACAATTCGCGAACGCGCGCTGCCTTCACGAGTGCGCGGGCGCCATCGGAGCGCCGGCGGGTGCGTGCTGTCCGGGGAGCACCGACAGGTCCATACCATTCGGCCCGCCGTCCACCGCCGACGAATCGAACGCGGTGGGCGCCGCGTCGGCCCCGCGGGCTCCGTGCCGGAAGTCGTACCGCAGGAAGTCCTGCAACCGGTCCGTGCGCCGCGGGTGCCCCTTGATCAGCACCATGCCGTACAGGTTGTCGCCGTCCTCGCGCCAGCAGACCAGCGGGATGCGGTAGGTGTCGCCCTCCGGCGTCCCGAACACGGCCTCGTAACCGCGTGCGTCCAGCAGGGTCATCAGGAGCCGTCCTTCGGGCTCAGGGCGAACAGGTGGCCGTAGTCGGTGATGCCGTGGGCGGTGTCGGCCGCGCCGGCGAGGTGGAGGGCGTGCCAGAGGATCACCTGGTTCGCGGTGACGACGTTGAAGCCGAGCTCCGCCTCCAGCGGGTTGATGGTGCCCACCGCCCGGATGCCGTTGCCGGCCACCAGGACGGCCTCCGGCCGGTGCTCGGCCACCGTGGTGCGGATCCATGCGGACAGGTTGTCGGGGGTGATGGCCTTCTGGTCGGAGGGCAGGCCGCAGGGGCCGTGGTAGACGACGTCGTAGCCGAACTCCCGGAAGTAGTCGGCACCTTGGCCGGAGAGCTTGTCGTCGAACCACGGCGGGTTGACCACCGCGATCCGGCGGGTGCCCAGGGCGTCGAACGCCGCGCGGGCGGCCAGGGTCGTGCCGGTGATCGGCAGCCCCCGGGTGACGGGCCGCAGCCGCTCGTACAGCTCCGCCTCCCCCTGCGCCTTCAGCGCGTAGCTGGAGGAGGTGAACGCGAGGGTCAGGGCGTGCAGCGGGGAGGCCGCCAGGAGCTCCACGGCGTTGTCGAGGTACGGGGCCGCGACGAACGCCAGGACGGGGTCGTGCGGGATCTTCTCGTCCATCTCGCCGCCCGCGCGCATCGCGGCGAAGTGGGTGCGCGATCCGTGGATGGACACCGAGGCGGGGGCGATGGCCTGCAGTTCGGCCTCCGGGCCGACGTCGGCGTGCGGTACGACGACGCCGATGCGGGTCGAGGCGTCCCATCCGTCCACGGGCGAGGGGGTGCTGGTCATGGGATTCTCCTACCGGGTGAGAGCGGACTCGTCGGCCAGGCGGCCGCCGCCGACGGTGCCGGTGCCCCGGACGTCGATGAACTTGGGGTGCTTGCGGCGCATGCTGTCGAGGACGAACTCGTAGGGGACGTCGTCGAAGGCTCCGTGGTCGGTGAGGAACTCCATGGCGCCGCCCGCCCCGTGGGGGTGGTAGAGGCTGTCGTTGAGCCCGTCGAACTCCAGGGCCTGCATGCCGTACAGCTTGCAGAGCAGCTTGTTGAACACCGGGGTGGCCTTGACCCATCTGCCGTCCAGGTAGACCTGGGTGAGCCCGTGGAAGAACACGTCGCCGCCGATGTGGTCCAGGAGGCGGGGCGAGGCGAGGTGGTTGCGCACGTCGCCGTACACCAGGCGGGAGGGGATGCCCAGGGCGCGCACGGCGGCCGCGTACAGCGCGGACTTGTGCAGGCAGAAGCCGGACTTGGTGGTGGCGGTGTGCGAGGCCTTGAGGCCCTCCCGGGAGAGGGGGGCGCCGTAGACCTCGTAGTCGACGCCGTCGCGCACCGCGTAGTACAGCTCGATCGCGTTGGTCCGCTGGTCCGCCCCGCGGTCCTTGACGGCGTGGTCGACGAAGGCCTGGACCTCGTCGGTGTCGTAGTCGAGGAAGGCGGTGGGCCGCGTGAGTAGGGTCAGTTCGTCGTTCATGTCGGGGATTCCTCTCCGCTCAGAGTCCGAGGAGCATGGCGATGCGGTTGCGCTGGATCTCGGAGGTGCCCGAGTAGATCGTTCCGGCGATCGAGTTGCGCAGGTCCCGCTCGACGCCGTACTCGGTGAGCACGCCCCGGCCGCCGTGGATCTGCACCGCGTCCAGCGCGGTCTGCACGTTGGCCTCGGACACGATCGTCTTGGTGGCCGCGAGGTCGAGCGCGGCGTCCTGGTTGCGCTCGACCTTGGCGCCGGTGTCGGTGAGCCACTTGCGGGCCGTCTCCACCCGCATCTTGGTGTCCACGATCTTGTGGGAGACGCCCTGGTAGGAGCTGATGGGCTGGCCGAACTGGCGGCGCTCCTTGGCGAAGGCGATGGTCTCCTCCAGGCGCCGGGTCATCTCGCCCAGGGTGATGGAGAAGCCGAAGAGGACCTCGCGCTTCATCACGTAGTCCAGGACGCGGAAGCCGGCTCCCTCCTGCCCGACCCGCTGGCTGACGGGGATGCGCAGCTCGTCGAAGGAGAGCCTGCCGACCGGGCTGGTGCGCAGGCCGATCTTCTCCATCGCGGGGCCCACGGTCAGGCCGGGGGTGCCGGCCTCGACGAGCAGGGTGGTGAGGCCGAAGGGGCCCGGCTTGCCGGTGCGGACGTACAGCAGGAAGAGGTCGGCGACCGGGGCGTTGGTGATGAACATCTTGTCGCCGGTGACGACGTAGTGGTCCCCGTCGCGGCGGGCGACGGTGGCCAGGTTCATCGCGTCGGACCCGCCGGACTGCTCGGTGATCGCGTGCGCGGTGATCGCCTCACCGGACATGATCTTCGGGAGCCACTTCTCCTTCAGCTCCTGGCTTCCGAACCGTTGGAGGGGCACGCCCACCGACACGATCTGCGTCGAGGCGGAGAAGGAGAGGCCGGCGTCGCGGGAGGTGTAGCCCAGGCCCTCCAGGGCGCGCATCGTCTCGGTGAGGCTGTGGCCGGCGCCGCCGAACTCCGGCGCGAAGTGGGTGCGCAGGAGGCCGGTCTCCTGGAGGGCCTTCCACTTGTCGTGGGGGAACTCGCCCGCCGCGTCCAGCTCGCGAGTACCGGCGTTGAGCTGGTCGGCCCACGGGGCGGTGAGGTGAAAGAGGTCATCGGTCACGGGAGATCCTGGTCCATTCCAACAGTGGGATCGCGGCAAGAGCGGATCGGGGCCGTGCCGTGACGGCGTTCCACGGCACGGGCGGACGGCCACGGGCTCGGGCGCTCACGCGGACCGATGCGGCCCGGGGCCCGGCCCGGAGCCCGCCGGGGTGCGGGCTCCGGGCCGGGGCTGGTGAGACCGGCGGCCGGAGGGAGCGGCGGCTCAGTACTGGGAGTAGCCGTCCTCGGAGAGGGTGTGCTTCTCGTCGCCGTTGATCGGCGGGTTGAAGATCGACACCAGGTGGAGGTCCTCGTCCTCGGAGGCGATCAGGTGGTGCGGGTCGTGCTCGTTGAGGACGTAGATGGTGCCCGGGACGATCTTGTGGCGGGTGCCGTCCTTCTCGACGACCTCGCCCGACCCGCCGATGCAGTAGCAGGCCTCCAGGTGCTGGCGGTACTGCAGGGCGCTGGAGGTGCCCTTGCGGACGAGGGTGTCCGCGACGGCGAAGCCCATGCCGTCACGCTTGGTCAGGAGCCGGTAGCTGAGGCCGTTGCCCCACTCGACGGGGGCGACATCATCGAGGCTGCGGGTGAACATCTCTCTGGTTCTCCTTCGGAATCGGGTGGTACGACGGGTCGGTTCGGTCGGTCCGAGGTGCGGTTGGTCGGTTGGTCCGCGGTGCGGTTGGTCGGTCGGTCGGTCGGTTGGTCCGAGGTGCGGTTGGTCGGTCGGTCCGAGGTGCGGCCGGCCGGCCGGTTGGTCGGTCGGTCCGGCGTGCGGTGCGGCCGGCCGGTGGCTCCGTCCGGTCGGTCAGGCGGCGGCCGCGGCCGGCTGGTGGCCCTCGATCATGGCGACGATGGCGTCGAGGGTGCGGAAGTCGTCCGGGCCGAAGTCGATGTCGTCGACGGGCAGTTGGTAGGCCTTGGTGAAGTGCGCGAGCATCTTCACCAGGCCGAGGCTGTCGATGACTCCGGAGTCGAGCAGGTCGTAGTCGCCGGTGAGGTCCGAGACGTCCTCCCCGGAGAGGAACTGGGCCACGACGTAGGCCCGGACCTCGGCGGCGATGGTTGCGGTGCTCATGCTTCGTTCTCCTTCATGAGGGTCTGCTTGATCAGGTTCCGGTCGGGTTTGCCCGTCGAAGTGCGGGGCAGCGGAGCCGCGGTGAGGTGCACCGAGGCCGGGATGGCATGGCGGGGCAGCTGTCGGCCCAGGTGGCTGCGCAGCCGCAGGCTGGTGAGCTCACTGCCCTGGCGTCGGGTGACGTGGGCGTGCAGGCGCACTCCGGCCTGCGGGTCCGGCAGTGGTACGACCACGGCCTCCGCGATGTCCGGGTGGGCCGCGATCACGTTCTCCACCTCCTGGAGGTTCGTGCGGACTCCCCTCACCTTCACGTGCCAGTCCGCGCGCCCTTCGAGGAAGTACAGGCCCTCGGTGGTGCGGGTGACGATGTCACCGGTGCGGTAGAAGACCCGGCCGTCCAGCTGCGTGAAGACCGCGTCGTTCAGGTCCCGGCGCAGGTAGCCGCCGGTCTGGAACGGTGTGGACACCAGCAGTTCACCGGTGCCCGCCGCGGCGAGGCGCCTGCCCTCGGCGTCGACGACCAGGGCGTCGGTGCCGTTGATGGGCCGGCCGATGGGCATCGGGCCGTCCAGGGCGGTGGGGTCGACGTGGTGGATGAAGGAGTCGTTGGTCTCCGTGCAGCCGAACACGTTGTGGAAGGCTGCCCGGGGGAACCCGGGTGCGACGCGGCGCAGGAGGTCGGCCGGCATGCGGTCACCGGTGAAGATCGCGTGGCGCACCGAGCCGAAGGAGCCGCCCTGTTCGAGCAGCAGCCGGTACATCATCGGCACGCCCTGAACGAAGCTGACCCGGTGTCGGTCGGCCAGCCCGGCCAGGTACGCGGCGTCGGTCGCCCGCTGCTGCTCCACCAGGACGACGCTCGCGCCGAGCCGCAGGAAGGTCCAGACGTCAAGCAGGGCGAGGTCGAAGTTGAGGGGTGCGTACGACAGGGCGGTCTCGTCCGGCGTCAGTGCGAACTCGTCGACGGCCCAGTCGGCGAAGGCGTCGAATCCGGCGGACTCGATCGGGACGATCTTGGGGGTGCCGGTCGAACCGGAGGTGGTCAGCAGCAGC
The DNA here is from genome assembly GCF_055575155.1 of Kitasatospora sp. NPDC034533. Taxonomy (NCBI): domain Bacteria; kingdom Bacillati; phylum Actinomycetota; class Actinomycetes; order Kitasatosporales; family Streptomycetaceae; genus Kitasatospora; species Kitasatospora sp. NPDC034533. The sequence goes on along the minus strand of NZ_JBVITE010000009.1, from coordinate 146,312 downwards.
CGGGTCCGTTGCGGATCCGGCACCGCGAACCCCTCCGCCGCCCCCTCCTCGGCACGCACCGGTGTCGCGGTGAGCGTGCCGTCGGCGGTCGCGGTGAGCAGGTGGGACACCCTCGCCTGCTGGGCCAGGCGCTGGAGCGCGTCGCTGCCCAGGTCCGGGGAGGGGGCGAGGGCGATGTGGCCCTCCTGGAAGACGGCCAGCAGCAACGCGATGGTCTGCGGCGTCTTGTGCGCCGGCACGGCCACGGTGCTGCCTGCCGGGAGGTTCAGCTGCGACAGCTGACCGCGCAGACCCAGGGTCAGGTCGGCCAGCCGGCCGTAGGTGACGGCCTGGTCGTTGAAGTGGAGGGCGATGTGGTGGGGCCGTTCGTCGCCGTGGGCGACGACGGTCTCGGTCAGGAGGGACGATGGCACGGCGGGATTCCTCGCGGTCGGCTCAGCCTCCGGCAGCGGGTGCCGGTCTGCTGTTCGAATCGTGCGGTGTCGAGCTAGAAGGTACCCGCCGAAGTCCATGCTTGGTCAAGCATGCACTTGCCGAAGTGGGTGTGACCCAGGCCACCCGGATTGCTTGATCAAGCAACTGACACCCCATCTTCGCTTGCACGCCCAAGCAAAAACCCCGAACGCTGGCTGCGTTCGGGGCGGGGTTGGAGCAGGTGAGGCGGCCGGGCCGGCGCGCCGCGGGGCCCTGGTCAGATCTGGGTCGCGCGCAACGCCTGGACGGTGGGGCCCAGTTCGGGATCGGCGGTGAAGGTGTTCAGCGCGGACGACAGCACTTCCGCGTAGGTGGCACGCGCGGCCTGGTAGCGCTGGCGCCCTTCGTCCGTGATGACCGCGTAGACGCCGCGCTTGTCCGACGGGCACAGGTCCTTGAAGGCGAAGCCGGCCGTCTCCAGGCGGCCCACCAGGCGGGTCACCGACGACTGGCCCAGGCCGACCCGGTCGGCCAGGTCCTGCATCCGCAACTCGCTCGTCTTGGACTGGTGCAGGTGTTCCAGCGAGCGGTACTCCGACAGGCCGATCCCGTGGCGCCGCTGTAGCGCCAGGGCGAGTTCGCGTTCCACGTGCGCGTGGAGCGCGAGCACCCGGTTCCAGGCGGCCTGGTCGGAGGTGCGCAGCGGCGCGTGCTGTGAAGTTGCCATAAGTGCCTCCCTTGCAGAGGTGTTGCTTGACAGAAGAGTACATGCGCATACAAGATCCTGGCGTCCCCAGTTACGTTTCCAGGGGCTTACGCACCAAACTTGATTGCACGTACAAGCAATCTCCCCGATGTGCGCATCCGCCCGCAAGACCGCGGGCGCCACGGGTTCCGACAACTTCGGCCCGCGCTCCACCGTCTCCACCGACCACCGGACGGCCGCTCAAGGTGACGCACACCCCGATCGACGGCACCCAGTGCCGCCCCGGGAGCCCCTGACGGCCGGAAAGGCTGAGTGATCCAGTGAAGATCCAGATCTGGTCCGACTACGTCTGCCCCTTCTGCATGCTGGCCGAAGGCCCGCTGGAGGAGGCGACCGAGGGCCTCGACGTCGAGATCGAGTGGAAGCCCTTCGAACTCCGTCCCCATCCCGAGCCCACCCTCCGGCCGGAGGACGACTACCTGCCCGACATCTGGCAGCGAGCCGTGTACCCGATGGCCCGTCGCCTGGGCGTCGACATCACCCTTCCCACCGTCTCCCCGCAGCCCTACACCCGGCTGGCCTTCGAGGGCTACCAGTACGCGGCCGAGCACGGCAGGGGGACGGAGTACACCAAGCGATTGTTCCGCGCCTTCTTCCAGGAGGACCAGGACCTCGGCGAACCGGACGTCCTCACCGCGCTCGCCCGCGAAGTCGGCCTGGACGCCGACGAGTTCCGCGCCGCCCTCGACAACGGCACCTACCGCGCCAAGCACCAGGAGGCCCTGCGCGAGGCCGCCGCCCACCGCGTCCGCGCCGTCCCCACCATCATCGTCGGCGACACCCGCATCGAAGGCGTCCCGCGCCCCGACCAGCTGCGCAAGGCGATCCTCGACGCGCAGGCCGACCAGGACATCGTCTACGGTGCCGCCTGCGGCATCGACGGAGGCTGCTGACATGACCATCCGCGCCCACTTCACCCCCGTCACCCGGCCGCCGCTAGCCGAGCAGGGCCGCCACGTCCTGGCCACCGTGACGTACGGCGGCACCTCCGGCCTCGGCCGCGGCGGGCAGGGCCACCCCGACCTGGCCGTTCCGATGGCCGTCACCGGCGGCGACGCCTTCCGCGAGGTGTGGACCGTGACGGGCCGGCCTCGCTGGGCCCTACGCGAGGACCACGCCTACGCCCACAACGGCCGGCACCTCTTCGTCGCCGGGTTGCTCCCCGAACAGGGCGTCTACACCCCGCCGGTGCGCGCCCTGTACGAGAAGGCCTTCGCCCTCGTCGACTACCTCGACTACAGCCACGTCTTCCGGATGTGGAACTTCGTCGGCGACATCGTCGGCACCAACGCCGAGGGCATGGAGGTCTACCAGGACTTCGTCCAGGGCCGCGCCCAGGCGTTCCAGACCTACATGGGCGACAGCACCGCCCAGCTCCCCGCCGCCACCGGGATCGGCACCCAGGGCCGCGGCATCGCCTTCTTCCTGCTGGCGACGAAGAGGGGTGCGCCCCGGCACATCGAGAACAGCCGGCAGACCTCGGCCTACCACTACCCCGACCAGTACGGCCCCAAGTCGCCCAGCTTCGCCCGGGCCACCCTGCTCGACGACACCCTCTACGTCTCCGGCACCGCGTCCATCCTCGGCCACGAGACCGTCCACCGCGGCGACGTGCGGCGGCAGACCCGGGAGACCCTGGCCAACATCGCCCACCTCGTCTCCCGCGAGAACCTCGCGGCCCAGGGAATCGAGGCGGCGGGCCACGACCTGAAGGACCTTCGGATGATCAAGGTGTACGTACGACATGAAGACGATGTTCCGGCGGTACGCGCGGTCTGTGAAGAGACGCTTGGTCTTGGCGTTGAGGTGAAGTACCTCAACGTCGCCGTGTGCCGCGACGACCTGCTCGTCGAGATCGAGGGCATCGTCCCCGCCCGGGGGTGGGACCTGTGACCGCCCTCAAGGTGGGCGTCGTCCTGCCCGGACGCGAGTCCGTCATCGACGAAGGCCCCTACCCCGGCAACCTCGCCTCGATCGCCGCCCTGGCCGAGGAGTCCGGCTTCGACTCCGTCTGGGCCGGCGAGTCCCCCCTCGCCCGCTCGCGGATGAACCCGCTGCTCGCCCTCGCCGCGGCCGCCACGGCCACCGAGCGGCTGGAGCTGGGCACCGCCGTCCTCATGCCGCTGCGCCCGCCCGTCCACCTGGCGCACGAACTGGCCTGCCTCGACCGGATCTCCGCCGGCCGGTTGATCGCGGGCATCGGATCCGGTTTCGCCTCCCCCGCGACGGAACGCGAATTCGCCAACTACGGGCTGGACTTCGGCACCCGCTTCGGCCGGATGCGCGAGACCGTCGAGATCTGCCAGGCCCTGTGGGCGGCCCGCGGCGAGCCCGTCTCGTACGAGGGGAAGCACTACCGGCTCCAGGACGCGGCCCTGCTGCCCGTGCCGCACCGGCCGCAGGGGCCCCCGCTGTGGATCGCCCACTCCGGCCCCAAGATGCTGCGGCGGGCGGGCCACGACTTCGACGGCTGGATGCCGACCTCCACCACTCCCGAGAAGTACGGCGAAGGCTGGGAGCAGGTGACCGCCGCTCGGCAGGAGGCGGGCCGCCCCGCCGAGGCCGTCACCGGCGCCGTCTACCTCTCCGTCGCGGTCGACCGCTCCCGCCGACAGGCCGAGGAGACCCTGTGGTCCTACTTCCGCGCCTACTACGGCCTTCCGCTCACCACCATGCGCACCACCCAGGGGATCTTCGGAGGGACCCCGCAGGAGGTCGCCGACTGGCTCCACCAGTACGTCAAGAACGGCGCCCGGCACCTGATCCTGCGCCTTCCCACCGACGAACTGACGGAGGCCGGCTACCGCACCGCGCTGCGACGGACGGCGCAGGAACTGCTCCCGCTCCTCCGCGGCCTGTGAACGGCCGGTCCCAGGCCCCGGCACGGGTGCTGTGGGCGGCGGCATGGCCGATCACCGCCGTGTTCATGCTGTCGAACATCCCCACCCCGCTGCTCGGCGTCTGGCAGCAGCGCATCGGCTTCTCCACCGGCACCGCGACGGTCGTCTTCGCCGCCTACATCGGCGGACTGCTCCTCGCCCTGCCCTTCACCGGAGCCCTGGCCGACCGGTACGGCACCCGCCGGGTGCTGGTCCCCGCCCTGGCCGCCGGGCTCGTCTCCTGCGTCCTGTTCATGACGGCCACCCACGTGCTCACCCTGATCGTCGCGCGACTGCTCACCGGTGTGGCGGTCGGCGCGGCGCTCTCGGCCGGCACCGCGGCGGTCGCCCACGTCGGAGGCGAGCGGCGGCGCCCGCAGGCCGTCCTCGCCGCGTCGGTGGCCATCGGCGCCGGCCTGGCGACCGGTCCGCTGCTCGGCGGCAGCGTCTCCCAGTACTGTCCGGCGCCCACCGTGACCGTGTTCGTGCTCGAAGCCCTCCTGCTCCTGTCCGCCCTGGCCATCGTGTACGCCCTCCACCCACCACCCCCGCCCGCCCCCCGGGCGTCGTCCACCGCCGGATGGCGGCGGCTGCCCTCGGTCCCCCCGGCCAACCGCCGCGGCCTCGCCACGAGCCTCATGGCCTACATCCCCGGCATGGTCGGGACCTCCCTCCTGCTCGCCCTGGGACCGATCCTGCTCGCCTTCCTCCTGCACACCGGCAACCGGCTGGTGACGGGCGGGATCGGCTTCATGATGTTCGGAGCGTCCACCGGCATCCAGTTCGCGATCAAGAAGCTGCCGGTGGACCGGATCCTCGGCACCGCCGGGATCGTCACCGGCGCCGCCATGCTCGGCACGGCCGCCGCCGTCCGCACCCACTCCCTCGCCCTCCTTTCCGTCGCGGCGGTCCTCGCCGGCGTCGGCCAGGGCATGGGCCAGTACGGCGGCTTCTCCCGCCTGGGCACCGAAGTCGCCCCCACCCGCCTCGCCGAGGCCAACGCCGCGCTCAGCGCGGGCGGATACCTGTTCGCCGGGATCCTTCCCATCCTCACCGGCTACCTGGGCGATCTGACCGGAATCGCCACCTCGTCCACCGTGTTCGCGGCCCTGACCGCCGCCGCGGCGCTCGCGGGAGCGTTCCTGATCAACTCGGCCCGGCTGCGCGCACCCGTCGAGGAACGTCGGGAACCGTCGCCGGTGTCCTCCTCCTGATCGACCCCGCCCCCGACGACGCGCACCCCCGCGCGCGGCGTCGCCGGACGGCCGGTGCCGGGCCCGCGCCCGCGCCGGCCGTCCGGTCCTACGGGCGCCGGACGGGCTGCCGCACCCCGCGCCGCGGCCCTCCCCTACCACTCGAACGTCCTTCGGACTATCGTTAGTTGGCGGAAGCTATCGAAATCCCCAGTCCGATCCGCCGGCCGCCCCCGGCCCGGCCGGCAGGAGGCAGCGGTGGCGACACGACTCTCCGACGACGGCAGGACCGAGCGGCTGCGCCCGGCCCGTACCGGTGTGGAACCGGACCACCCCCGCTACAAGTGGGTGGCCCTGTCCAACACCACCCTCGGCACCCTGATCGCCACCGTCAACGCCTCGATCGTCCTGATCTCGCTGCCCGCGATCTTCAACGGCATCGGCCTGGACCCGCTCCAGCCCGGCAACGTCGGCTACCTGCTGTGGATGCTGATGGGCTACATGCTCGTCACCGCCGTCCTGGTGGTCACCCTCGGCAGGCTGGGCGACATCCACGGCCGGGTGCGGATCTACAACGCCGGCTTCCTGATCTTCACCCTCACGTCGGTGGCCCTCTCCCTCGATCCGCTGCACGGCGGTCCGGGAGCGCTGTGGCTGATCGGGTGGCGGGTGGTGCAGGCGGTCGGCGGCTCGATGCTGATGGCCAACTCGGCGGCGATCATCACCGACGCCTTCCCGGCCCGCCAACGCGGCACGGCCCTCGGCGTCAACATCGTGGCGGGCATCGCCGGGTCCTTCGTCGGTCTGGTCCTCGGCGGGCTCCTGGCCGAGTGGAACTGGCGGTCGATCTTCTGGGTCAACGTGCCGATCGGCGTCCTGGGCACCGTCTGGGCCTACCGCTCGCTGCGCGAGACCGGGGTGCGCAGGCCCGCCCGGCTCGACTGGTGGGGCAACCTCACCTTCGGCGTCGGCCTGACCGCCCTGCTCGCCGCGATCACCTACGGCATCCAGCCGTACGGCGGCCACACCATGGGCTGGACCGACCCCTGGGTACTGGCCGGGCTGTCCGGCGGAGTGGCGCTGCTGGTCGTCTTCTGCCTGGTCGAGCGCCGGACGCCCGAGCCGATGTTCCCGCTCTCGCTCTTCCGCGACCCGGTCTTCGCGGGCGGCAACGCGGCCACCCTGCTGGGTTCGATCGCCCGCGGCGGCCTCCAGTTCATGCTGATCATCTGGCTCCAGGGGATCTGGCTGCCGCTGCACGGCTACGACTACGCCGACACCCCGCTGTGGGCGGGCATCTACCTCGTCCCGCTGACCGTCGGCTTCCTGGCCGCCGGACCACTCTCCGGCTACCTGTCGGACCGCGCCGGGGCCCGGCTCTTCGCGGCCGGCGGGCTGGTGGTGATGGCGCTGTCCTTCGCCGGGCTGCTCCTGCTGCCGACCGACTTCGGCTACCCGTGGTTCGCCCTGCTGGTCTTCCTCAACGGCCTCGGCGGCGGCCTGTTCGCGGCGCCCAACACCTCACTGATCATGTCGAGCGTGCCGGCCGCGGCCCGCGGCGCCGCCTCCGGCATGCGGGCCACCTTCCAGAACGCCGGCATGGTGCTGTCGATCGGCGTCTTCTTCTCGCTGATGGTGGCCGGCCTGGCCGGTTCGCTGCCGCACACCCTCACCGCCGGGCTGACCGCCCAGGGCGTCCCCGCCACCGACGCCCGCACCATCGCCTCCCTGCCTCCGGTCGGCACCCTGTTCGCCGCCTTCCTCGGCTACAACCCGATCCAGCAGCTGCTGGGCCCGCACGTGCTCGGCCGGCTGCCCGCCGACGACGTCCGGACGCTGACCGGCCGGGAGTTCTTCCCGCAGCTGATCTCCGGGCCCTTCCACGACGGGCTGGTGGTGGTGTTCTGGCTGGCGATCGCGATGTCGCTGGTCGCCGCGGTCGCCTCGCTGGTCCGCGAACGCCCCCGGCCCGCCGCCGTGGACGGGGGCGACGCAGCGGCCGCACCCGGTCCGCCCGTCCCTCCGGTGCGGGAGGGGCCGTGAGCGAGGACGGCGACGGGCTGCCCGCCGAGGCCGTGGTCCGGCTCCGTCTGGCGATCGGCCGGCTCAACCGCCAGCTGGTGCGAGCCTCCGGCGACCAGGACCTCACCGCCGCCCAGCTCTCCGCCCTGGCCCGGGTCGAGCAGCACGGGCCGCTGCGGCTCGGCGAACTCGCCGCCCGCGAGGGCGTGGCGGTGCCGTCCATGGTCCGCACCGTCACCCCGCTGGTCGCCGACGGCCTGGTCGCCAAGACCCCGGACCCGCAGGACGGCCGCTCCCAGCTGCTCGCCCCCACCCCGCTCGGGCTGGAGACCCTCGCCCGGATCCGCCGCGAACGCACCGCCCTGCTGGCCCGCCGCAGCACCCGGCTCACCCCCGAACAGTGCCGCGCGCTGGAGGCGGCCCTGCCCGTCCTGGAAATGCTCCTGGAGGAGCCCGACTGACCTGCCGTCACCAGTCGGCCTGGAAGCGGCCGGTGGGCCGAGCGCGCTACCGCTCCCGGCCCGTCCGGTGGCAGGCTGACGGAATGACCTTCGACCTCACCAGCGCCCCCGACAACTGGCTCACCCCGGCCGATCCGACACCGTTCCAGGGCGGCGAGACCTTCCGCGGCGCGGACGCCGGGACGGTGCTGGAGTTCTGGCGCTACGCGATGCCCGACCTGCGGACGAACACCACCCGGGGCCTGCTGGCCGAGTTCCTGGTCCACCGGGCGGTGGGCGCGGTCCGGCGCAACGCGGAGTGGGAGAGCTTCGACGTCCGGGCCCCGGACGGGCTGAGGATCGAGGTGAAGACCAGCGCCTACCTCCAGGCCTGGGGGCAGCGCCGGCTGTCGGAGATCCGCTTCTCCCGGCTGCGCGGACGCACCTGGACGCCCGAGCACGGGGAGGCCGCAGAGCAGTCCTACAACGCCGACGTCTACGTCTTCGCCCTCCACACCGCGCGCACCCACGCCGCCTACGACCCGCTGGACATCGGCCAGTGGCACTTCTACGTCACGTCCCGCGCCGCGGTGGAGGCCACCGGACAGGCCAGCCTGGGGCTGGCCACCGTCCGGCGGCTGTGCGGCGAACCCGTCGGCTACGAGCGGCTGCGGGAGCACATCGAAGCCGCCGTGAACAGGCCGTCGGATCACCCGGGCCAGGGCACCGACGTCTGTGTCCCGACGGTGTAGTCGACGCCCGGCACGTCCCAGCCGTACAGCTGCCGGAACCGGCCGTAGAACCAGTCGGCTCCGGACGGGTCGGCGGCCAGCGCACCCGCCGGGTCGGCCCACAGTCCGCGCACCCGCTCCTGCACGGCGGGGTCGAGCTCCCAGCCGTCCAGGCGGATGCGGCCCTGCTCGTCCAGGCTCAGCGGCCTCGCGCCGGTCAGCTGCTCCCACAGCTCCACGGCCTGGTCGTCGGTGGTGCGCCAGCCGTCCTCGCCGAGGACGTTGCGCAGCAGCGAGGTGTAGAGGGCGATCGACGGGATGGCGGTGGAGGCCTGGGTGACGGCCGCGCCCGCGACGACGGTGAACGCCCGGCCGCGATCGGACAGCGGGCCGTCCTGGAGCTTGCGGGCGGTGGCCTCCAGGTGCTCCTTGGCGGCGCCGATCGTGCCCTGCCGGTAGACCGGCGCGGTGATCTCGGAGCCGACGTAGGACAGGGCCACGGTGGTGAAGCCGGGAGCGAGCAGGTCGGCGCCGGCCAGCGCCCGCACCCACAGCTCCCAGTCCTCGCCGCCCATCACCTTGACCGTCGCCGCCCGCTCGGCCTCGTCGGCCGGGGCGAGGTCGACGGTGCCGATCCGCGGCTCGCCGTCCTCGAAGAGCAGCGACGGGGAGGTGTAGGCGGAGCCGAGCGGCTTGATCACCGAGTGGTGGACCTCCCCGGTCGCCGGGTCGGTGCGCCGGGGCGAGGCGAGCGAGTAGAGGAGGTAGTCGACCCGGCCGTAGCGCTCGGCCAGGAGCTTGAGCACCTCGTCGCGGGTGGCGTCCGCGTAGGCGTCGGCGTTGACGAAGGTGACGTCGCCCCCGCCCTGCTCGACCAGGGCGGAGACCGCCGCGGTGCGGTACCAGCCGGCGGTGGCGGTGCGCCGCTCCGAGGCGGGCGTCTCGTAGGCGACGCCGACGCCCCGGATGCCGTGGCGGCGCAGCCCGGCGAGCAGCAGCGCCTGTCCGTACCCGGCGCTGGACCCGAGGACCAGGGCGACCGGCGACCGGCCGTCCCCGGCCGCGGCCTCGATGCGCTGCCACTGGCGGGTGACGGTGGCAGCGCTCCCGCCGGGGTGGGAGTTGACGATCAGGTAGCCCCGCTGCTTGGGGGTGATCTGCTGGATGCTCACGCGGTGGTGCCTCTCCGATCCGGAGATCGTGATCAGGATGTCGGTCGTCCCGGAGCCTATCCGCGCAGGTGGCCCGGGCCGTTGGCCCGGCGTCACGGAAGTCGCGCCCCGCGCTTGTCGGGGGTCGTCCTTGCGGCGGCCGTCCCGTCTCGGCTAGCCGGAGCACCGGCCGGGGCCGCCCCGCTTCCGAACTCCCATGCCCGACGGATAGGTTGTGGAGATTCGGTGCCCGCCGACTGCGTCGCGGCGCGCCGGGTAGGCGGCCGGAGAGGGGCGCCGGCCCGCACGGGGTCGGCTCTCACGGCCACAGGAGGGTCGTTCGATGCAGATGCCCGTCCACCCGATGCCCGTCACGTTCCCCGACAGCCCGCTGCCCGACGTCCCGATCGTCGCGGAGCTGCGGTTCGACCCGAGCCTGCCGTACGCGGCCTGCCTGGCGTTCCCGCTGACGTCCTGCGCGTGCGTGCCGGACGAGGCCCAGGTGCGCTGGTACTTCAGCCGGGAGCTGCTGAACGAGGGGCGGCACGCCCCGGCCGGGACCGGTGACGTGCGGGTGAGCCCGGGGGACCTGGGCGAGGTGCTGATCACCCTGCGCGGGCCCGACGGCGCCCAGGCCGTCCTCTGCGCCCCGGAGGACGAGGTCACCGCCTTCCTCTCGGACTCCTTCCACCTGGTGCCCGCCGGCACGGAGTCCGAGCACCTCGACGTGGACGCCGTGCTCGCCCTGCTGCTCACCGAGGACTGACCGGCGGACGGTCCGCCTCCCACCGCCGGACGACCGCGCCCGTTCCCCCGTTGGAGTGCTCTGCCACCGCCCGCCGGAGCCAACCGCAGTGCTCGGCCGCCCCGCGCGCGGCACGGGCCACTAGGTTCCTGCCGTGGACGAAACCAGGGCTTCGAACGGGCGCGCGCCGTCCGCCGGCGAACGCGTCGCGACCCGGCTGGACCAGCGGCTGCCGGTCATGGAGGCGGGCCGGGAACTGCTGCGCAAGGTCTTCCCGGACCACTGGTCGTTCCTGCTCGGCGAGCTCGCGCTGTACAGCTTCGTCGTCCTGCTGCTGACCGGCGTCTACCTGACCCTCTTCTTCGACCCGAGCATGAACGAGGTGGTCTACCGGGGCGGCTACGCGCCGCTGGACGGCGTGCCGGTGTCCGAGGCGTTCGCGTCGACCCTGCGGATCAGCTTCGAGGTGCGCGGCGGCCTGATGGTCCGTCAGATCCACCACTGGTCGGCGCTGTTGTTCACCTCGGCGATCGGCCTGCACCTGCTCCGGGTGTTCTTCACCGGGGCGTTCCGCCGCCCGCGCGAGCTCAACTGGGTGATCGGGGTGACGCTGTTCACCCTCGCCCTGCTGGAGGGGTTCTCCGGCTACTCGCTGCCGGACGACACCCTCTCCGGCACCGGCCTGCGGATCGCCGAGGGCGTCCTGCTCTCGGTGCCGCTGGTCGGCACCTACCTCACCCTGTTCGCGTTCGGCGGCGAGTACCCCGGGCACGAGATCATCCCCCGGCTGTTCACCCTGCACGTCCTGCTGGTCCCCGGCCTCCTGCTGGCCCTGGTCGGGGCGCACCTGACGCTGGTGGTGGTGCTGAAGCACACCCACTGGGCGGCCCCCGGCCGCACCAACCGCAACGTGGTGGGGATGCCGTTCTTCCCGCAGTTCCTGACCCGCACCACGGGCCTGCTGTTCACGGTGGGCGGCGTGATGGCGCTGTCCGCCTTCCTCGCCGAGATCAACCCGATCTGGCGGTACGGCTCCTACCGCCCCGACGTGGTCGCGGCGGGCGCCCAGCCTGACTGGTACATCGGCTTCATCGAGGGGGCGCTGCGGCTGATGCCGGCCGCGGAGACCAGGGTGCTCGGGCACACCGTGTCGTGGAACGTGTTCCTGCCCGCCGTGGTGGTGCCCGGCCTGCTCTTCGCGGCGCTCTACGCCTACCCCTTCGCCGAGCGATGGCTGGAGGGCGACACCGGCGAGCACCACCTATGCGACCGCCCGCGCAACAAGCCCACCCGCACCGCGCTGGGCGCCGCCGGGATCACCTGCTACGCGGTGCTGCTGATCGCCGGCGGCAACGACGTGATCGCGTACGGGTTCGGCGTCTCCGTCAACGCGCTCACCGTGGTGCTGCGGGTGGCGCTGATCGTGCTGCCCCCGGTGGCCTTCGTGCTCACCCGGCGGCTCTGCCTGTCCCTCCAGGACCGGGACCGCTCCCGGCTGCTGGACGGCGACGAGACCGGCCGGATCGACCAGTCCCCCGACGGCGGCTTCTCCGGCCACCACCGCCCGGTGCCCGCGGCCGAGCGCTACGTGCTCCTGGCGCGCGCCGTACCGGAACCGGTCACCGCGCCGGAGGGGGCGCCGCGGCACCAGCGGGCGCGCGCCGCGGCCAGCTCCTGGTTCCACCGCGACATGGTCGAACTCCCCGCCGGCGAACGGGAGTCGGAGCACCTCGCGGACGCCCTCACCGGCCCGGCCCACCCCGCTCCCCCGGCGCCCCGGGCCCCCGGGCCCGCGCCGGGAGGCCCGCTCCGGCGGCTGCTGCGCCGGCTCAGCCCCCGCCGTGGTCGCGGTACTGGAAGATGAAGCCGCCGACGGCGAGCGCGAGCACCACGGCGCCGACGACGAGCAGCCACCGGGCGAAGACCAGGCCCAGCGCGAAGACCGTCAGGCCGACCGCCGTCAGCACCGGGTAGCCGCTGCGGGCCGGGAAGAAGCCCACCGGTCCGGCGGCCTCCGCGATCTCGGCCTCCTTGCGGTCCTGTGCCCGACCGCCACCCCCGCGCTGGTGCTGGACGAACCAGAACAGCGCCACCAGGCCGGACATCAGGAACGCCACCGTCAGGATCGCCTTGCCGGCCGGCTCCCGGGCCCAGAGCCCGTAGACCAGTCCGGTCACCGCGAAGAACGCCGTCATCACGCCGAACAGCCACCCCTCCGCCTTCACCGCCCGCCGCCCTTCCCGCTGGTACGGCCGGACGGCTGCCCGGCGGTGTCACCGGACGACTCCTCCGCGGGCACCTCCGGATGGTGCAGGTCGAAGGCCGGGGACTCGGAGCGGATCCGGGGCAGCGCGTGGAAGTTGTGCGACGGCGGTGGGCAGGAGGTGGCCCACTCCAGCGAGCGGCCCCAGCCCCACGGGTCGTCCTCCCCGACCCGGACGCCGTGCCGGGTGGTGGTCCAGACGTTGTAGAAGAACGGCAGGTTGGAGACCCCGAGCAGGAACGAGCCGATGGACGCACAGACGTTCAGCGCCGTGAAGTCGTCCACCGCCAGGTAGGTGGCGTAGCGGCGCGGCATCCCCTGGGCGCCCAGCCAGTGCATCACCAGGAAGGTGGTCTGGAACCCCACGAAGAGGATCCAGAAGTGCACCTTGCCCAGTCTCTCGTCGAGCATCTTCCCGGTCAGCTTCGGCCACCAGAAGTAGAAGCCGCCGAACGTCGCGAACACGACCGTCCCGAACAGCACGTAGTGCAGGTGGGCCACCACGAAGTAGCTGTCGGTGACGTGGAAGTCGATCGGCGGCGCGGCCAGCAGCACGCCGCTCAGCCCGCCGAACAGGAAGGTCACCAGGAAGCCGATCGACCAGAGCATCGGGGTCTCGAAGGACAGCGAGCCGTTCCACATGGTGCCGATCCAGTTGAAGAACTTCACCCCGGTGGGCACCGCGATCAGGAACGACATCATCGAGAAGAACGGCAGCAGCACCTGGCCGGTGGCGAACATGTGGTGCGCCCACACCGACATGGACAGCGCGGTGATGGCGATGGTGGCACCGATCATGCCGTAGTAGCCGAACACCGGTTTGCGGCTGAACACCGGGATGATCTCGGTGATGATGCCGAAGAACGGCACCGCGACGATGTAGACCTCCGGGTGGCCGAAGAACCAGAACAGGTGCTGCCACAGCAGCGCCCCGCCGTTCGCCGCGTCGAAGGCGTGCGCGCCGAACTTGCGGTCCGCCTCCAGGCAGAGCAGGGCGGCGGTCAGCACCGGGAAGGCCAGCAGCACCATGATCGACGTGAACAGCACGTTCCAGGTGAAGATCGGCATCCGGAACAGCGTCATCCCCGGTGCCCGCAGGCAGGTGATGGTGGTGACGAAGTTGACCGAGCCCAGGATGGTGCCCACACCGGCCACCACCAGGCCGAACGCCCACAGGTCCCCGCCCTGCCCGGGCGAGAACACCGGCCCGTTCAGCGGCGCGTAGGCGAACCAGCCGAACCCGGGCGCGCCCTGCTCGCTGAGGAAGCCGCTCAGCACCATCAGCCCGCCCAGCAGGAACGCCCAGTAGGTGAAGGCGTTCAGCCGGGGGAAGGCCACGTCGGGCGAGCCGATCTGCAACGGCATGATCGCGTTGGCGAACCCGGCGAAGGTCGGGGTGGCGAACAGCAGCAGCATGATCGTGCCGTGCATGGTGAACAGCTGGTTGTACCGCTCGTTGGACACCAGCCCGGTGTCCGGCCCCATCAGCTGGGCCCGCATCAGCAGCGCGAGCACGCCCCCGACCAGGAAGAAGCCGAAGGCCGTCGCCAGGTAGAGGTTCCCGATGACCTTGTGGTCCGTGGTGAACAGCCAGCGCAGCAGGGTGCTGCCCTGCCGGACCCGGACCGGGGTGCGATCCCGCGGCGCCCGGGGCGGCGCGGTGGACGAAGCGCTCATGGAACCTCCGCAGCGGAGCCGGTGACGCCCCCGGTCACGGCGCCGACCCCCTCCCCGACCAGCGGAGGGCCCGCCCTCGCACGCCATCGCCGACCCTAGCGGCGACCGGCCGGGCCGCCGGGGTGCCACGCGGTGCTGTCGACCGGGTGGCACCGCCGTCCGGGGGCCGCGCGCTGCGAGGCGCCGGGCTCAGCGCTCGCGCAGGCCGGGGACCACCTCGCGCAGGCGCTCGATGTCGATGGCGCCCGCCCGCAGCAGGACCGGCACCTCGCCGGTGATGTCCACGATCGAGGAGGGCACGGCCGCCGCGGTCGGCCCCCCGTCGAGGTAGACCGCCACCGAGTCGCCCAGCATGCCCTGGGCGGCGTCGCAGTCCTGCGGCGAGTCGTGCCCGGTCAGGTTCGCGCTGGAGACGGCCAGCGGTCCGGTGGCGTCGAGCAGTTCGATGGCGACCGGGTGCGCGGGCATCCGCACCGCGACCGTCCCGTGGGTGTCGCCGAGGTCCAGCTCGACCGACGGCAGGTGGCGGGCGACGACGGTCAGCCCGCCCGGCCAGAACTCCTTGACGAGGTCCCGGGCGCGCTCCGTCACCTCGACCAGCCCGTCCAGCGCCTCCGGCGAGCCGACCAGCACCGGCGAGGGCATGTTGCGGCCACGGCCCTTGGCGCGCAGCAGACGGTCCACCGCCTGCGGCGAGAAGGCGTCCGCGCCCACCCCGTACACGGTGTCCGTGGGCAGGACGACCAGCTCACCGCGGCGCACCGCGGCCACGGCCTCGCGCAGCCCGGCTGCGCGCTCGGACGCGTCCGAGCAGTCAAAACGACGAGTCATCAGGGGTCTCCACCGGCGGGCCGCCGGCCCGCACCGTTCCTCCGGCCCGGCCACCTCTCCGGCCGGACACGACCTGGTCAGCCTACCCGCCCCGGTGCGGCACCCCGGCGGGGCCGGTCCCCGGTGGCCCGCCCGGCGGCCTCGGCCGTCCGGGTGACGCGGGGCTCCGCCCCCGCCCTCGCCCCTGCTCCCGGGGGCGGGTCGCGGCAGCCCGGCGTAAGTTGCCGACATGAGCAGTGACGAGACGGTCCCGGCCGTGGGCGTGCGCCCGCTGGACGAGGTGTTCGCCGCGCTCGACAAGGTCAACCGGTGCCCCCGGCCCTGGACCGGTTTCGAGCACGGCGTGCTCGGCGCCTACCGGTGGGCGGCCGGCGCCCAGGTCGCGGCTCCGGTCACCGCCGCGGCCACGGCGGCGGCCGGGGGCCCGTGCCACGCGCAGTTGCTGGCCGAGTGCCAGGCCGCCGCCGTGGGCCTGCACCGGGCGCGCGCCCAGGGGGCCGATCACCGGTACCTCCTGGGCGTCCACCGGGCGCTGGCGTGGCTCTGCGGACTGCACGAGGACCGCCCCTGAGCGGTGGGGTCCGACGTGTGGCGCGGAGCGCGGGAAGCGCGGTTCGGTACGGAGGAAGCGCGGTTTCAGTGCGCGGTTTCAGTAGTAGTGGCGGCGTCCGCCGAGGGCGTGCCCGAGGGATCCGGCGACCCACAGGATCAGACCGATGACGGCCAGGATGATGCCGATGGTCCACAGGATCGAGATGCCGGTGACGAAGCCGATGATGAGCAGGATGACACCGAGGATGATCACGAGGGTCTCCCGTTGACGTGGTGGCTGTCGGGCGAGGCCGCACCGGCGTCTCCTCCGGCCGGAGCCGGCCCCGGGGAGCGGGCCGGTCCTTCCCGGCCCGTCTCCACAACCCCCGCGTGTACCGCCGTACCGCCCGGGCAAACCGGTCGGGCGCCGCTTCCGCTCACCGACGGTGGCGGCCGCGTCGGCGGCGGCGCGGCGGGGCCACCCGGGGCGCGGGCAGGAAGAGGCGCGCCAGCTCGCGGCCGAGGTTGACGCCGATCGCGAGCGCCATCGCCATCGCCCCGGCCCGCCCGACACCGCTCAGCCCGACCTCGGGCTCGCCCCGGACGAAGGCGAGCAGCCCGAAGTAGAGCACCGAGCCGGGCAGCAGCGGTCCCAGTGCGGCGGTGATGTGCGGCAGCGCCGAGCTCCCCCGGCAGCGCGCCATGAGCTGGCCGGACAGGCCCACCAGCCCGGCGGCCAGACCGGTGGCCAGGATCGGCTCGCCGCCGGCGTTGACCAGCACCCCGTAGGTGGTCCAGCCGGCCGCGCTGTTCAGCATGACGGCGGGCAGCGTGGCCGGCTCGGTGTTCAGCAGCACCGCGAAGGCCAGCGTGAGCAGGACGGCGGCGGCGAGTTGCAGCGGGGGGTTCACCGCCCCGTGGGGGGCGGTCTGGGACGCGAGGTCCGCGCCGTTGTTGACGCCCACGTAGAGCACCGTCATCACCCCGATCACCACGCCGGCCATCAGGTAGAGCGCTTCGAGCAGCCGGGCGGCGGCGGTGAGGTAGAAGCCGGCCAGCCCGTCCTGGGCCGCCGCGACCATCGGCCACCCCGGCAGCAGCGCGTACAGCCCTCCGGTGATCACCACCGATCCGCGCAGGTGCAGCCCGTTGAACGAGAGCAGGATCCCGATCACGGCGGCCGGTACCGCCGCCACCACGAACTGGTAGAACGCCGGGAGGTCGTGCCGCGCCACCAGCGCCGAGAGCCGGTCGCCCGCCAGTGCCGCGACGACGGCGCTGGCGAACACCAGCCACGCCCGGGCGTCGGCCCGGCCGCCGATCAGCAGCGTCGCGGCTCCGGCCATCCCGCCGAAGCTGAACCCGAGCAGCCGCACGGAGTAGCGGCGGCTGTTCCGCCGTGCGGCCACCAGGCGGGCGTGGGCCTCGGGGACGGCCATCGCGCCGACTGTCATCTCGGTGACCAGCCGGAACACCGCGGCCAGCCGGGCGTAGTCGACGGCCGGGCGGCGGACCGAGCACTCGACCGACAGCGACGGCTCCGACGGGCCGGGCTGGTAGGAGATCGCCACCCGGGTGAAGGTGACCTGGGGGTCGCAGGGGTGGACCCGGTAGGCGTGCGCGACGGCGAGCATGGCGGCCTCGACGTCCTCCGCCGCCTCACCGCTGGCCAGCAGCAGTTCGCCGACCAGGAGCGCCAGGTCGAGCACCCGGGCCGGCTCGGCGTCGGCCGGAGGGTCGGCTCCGGCTCCCTCCGGTGCCGGCTGCCGGTCGGCCGTCGGGGTGCGCAGCAGTGACAGCATCGCGTCGGGCCAAGGGGCCGCGGCGCCCTCACCGGGCGGCTCGGGGCGGGCGCCCGGCCCTGGGCTCGCGGGCGGCGGGCCCGCCGGTGGTGGGCTCTGTGCCGGGTGGCCCTGGGGCGGCACCCGGGTGGGACGTCCGTCCGGGTCGGCAGGCGCGCCGAGCTGCTCGTGTTCCGTCATCGCGACTCCCTGACCCCACCCCCTCGTCGTCAACTCCGTGCAGCCGATCAAGTACCCGGAGTGATGCTGTTGCGAACGCGCCACACCCGGCACACCCGTCCGAACCGGAGCACGACCGGCCGTACACGCCCCGTCGCCCCGCGCGTGCCGACCTCGGGGCCGGCCGCCCGGCCCCGGCCGCCGGATTCGCCTCCCCTCCTTCGGGTAGGCGCGCCGCGCGAGGACCCCGGACGAAACCGAGCAGCGCAGCGTCAGGGGCCGATCGAAGACGAACAGGCGCCGGCCGGCCGGCTCGCCCGGCTCCGGCCGCGCCCGGCCCGAGGAGGCGCCCGATGACCGTCCCGATCCCTCCGGACCCGGACACCCGACCGATCCCCCACCCGGGCCCCGACCCCGTACCGGGGCCCGGGGAGCCCGATCCGGCGCCACCGCCGATCCCGCCGTTCCCGCCCCCGGAGCCGTATCCGGATCCCGATCCCGATCCGCCGGCGCCGCCGCAGCCGCACCCCGGGCAGAGCTGAGTGCTTCGGCGGGCAGTGGTGCGCCCGGCGCGCCGTCAGGACCGCGAACCGAGAACCGGCGCATGGAAGCCCGCACCCGGGGCAGACGCCGCCTCGGGACGGACTTCGCCCCACCGACGAGAGGAGACCCTGACGATGGGCACCGACGACAAGATGCGGAACATGGCGGAGAAGGCCGGCGGCAAGGTCAAGGAGGCGGTCGGAAAGGCCACCGACGACCGCTCGACCGAACTCAAGGGCAAGGGCGAGCAGGCGAAGAGCGACCTGAAGCAGGCCGCCGAGAAGGTCAAGGACGCGGGGAAGCACTGACCCGACACCCGGCGGCCGTCTCCGGACGGCCCCGGGTGTCCGCTTTCCCGGCGCCCGGAAGGAGGAGCGACCTCATGAACGACCAGCAGCAGCCCGTTCCCAGGGACCCGCAGGACCCGGTCGAGACCCCCGAGTCCCGGATGACCGGCGAGGGCTCGCCGGCGCCCGAGCACGAGGAGGAGAAGGGACCGAAGGACGGCCCCGAGTACCGGACGACCGAGCCGGCCCACGAACCGGTCCCCCACGAGCCGCCCGACTGACCGGCTCCGCACCCTGCCCGCTCCCGGCTACGGGGCGAGCAGCCCGAACCGCTGCGCGTACTCCGCGAGGCCGTCCGCCGTCGCACCGGCCCAGCCGAGGTAGCCGTCCGGCCGGACCAGGAACACCCCCCGGCCGTACGCCTCGTAGGCCGGGATGCGGACCACCGGCGCGGCGACGGCCGGCAGTCGCCCGTCGGTGCCGACGGTGAGCAGCGTCCAGTGCGGGCCGCGGAAGGCGTCGAACAGCCGGAGGCCGCCCCGCCGGCCGTCCGGGGCACGGTCTCCGGCCCGCAGCGCGTCGTCCGGGAGGCCCTGGCGGGTCTCGACGGTGAGCGTGGACTCCCGGTAGCCGAGGCCGAGTTGACGGGTCTCCCGGCCGCGGCGCTGCTCGCCTCGGTGGACCCGGGTGGACAGCTCCAGCATCGCCGCCGCGTTGGCGCGGCGCTCCTGCTCGTAGCTGTCCAGCAGGTCCGGCGCGACGCGCCCGGCCAGGACGGCGGCCAGCTTCCAGCCCAGGTTGTAGGCGTCCTGGACGCTGGTGTTGAGGCCCTGCCCCCCGGCCGGCGAGTGGACGTGCGCGGCGTCGCCGGCGAGGAACGCCCGGCCCGCCCGGAAGCGGTCGGCGAGCGCCGCGCGCGGGCGGAACTCGGAGATCCAGCGCAGTTCGGTGAGCTGCTCGGCGGTGAGGTGGGTGCGGGCCGCGACCAGTTCGCGCAGTGCGCCGAGGCCGAGGTCGACGGCCGTCCCCTCGGGGAACCGCGCGACCAGCTGGAAGTCCTCGGTCCCGGCGAGCGGGCAGATCGCCAGCAGCCCCGCCTCCGGCCGGAAGACGTGCCAGTGGTCGCGGTCCAGCCCGTCAATCCGGACGTCCGCGACCAGCATCGGGGCCGGGTCGACGGTCTCGCCGGCCATCCCGATGCCCAGCAGCCGCCGCACCGTCGAGCGCCCGCCGTCCGCCGCGACGAGGTAGCGCGCCCGGACCGGGCCGCCGGTGGTGAACTCGGCCGTCACGCCGTCCTCGTCCTGCGCCAGGGCGACCAGCTCGCGCCCGAACGCGACCTCGCCGCCGAGTTCGCGCAGCCGCCCGTACAGCACCTGCTGGGTGCGCCACTGGGGCAGCATCAGCGTCTCGGAGTACGGCTCGGCCTCGGTGGGCTCGACCGGGTCGGACATCCAGCCCTCCTCCTGGGGTTCGCCGTCCTGCCAGAACAGGGTGGGCGGGTAGGGCCCCGCCGCCGCGCGGACCCGGTCGAGCACCCCGAGGTCGTCCAGCACCTCCAGCGTGCGCGGCTGGAGCCCCTTGCCGCGCGAGCCGGGGAAGAGTTCCGTGCCGCGTTCGACCACCAGCGCGGCGACGCCGTGCCGGGCGAGGTCCAGGGCGAGGGCGAGCCCGGTGGGCCCGGCTCCGATGACCAGGACGTCGGTGTGCGGGTCGGCAGTGGCCACCACGATCTCCTTAACGTTGTTAAACAGCGCCATCGCCGACAGCCTGCACTTAACAGCGTTAAACTGTCAATCGTGACCCTCCGGAGAACCCCCAAGCTCGACCGCGCCCTGGTCGTCGGCGCCGCGCTGGACCTGCTGAACGAGGCCGGTCTGGACGGCCTGACGCTGCGCGCCATCGCCGCCCGGCTCGACGTCAAGGCGCCCGCCCTGTACTGGCACTTCAAGGACAAGCAGGCGCTGCTGGACGAGATGGCGACCGAGATGATGCGCCGCATGACCGGCCTGCCGGAAGCGGCCGGTTCGGCGGGTGACCCGGCCGGTCACCCGGCCGGTCACTCGGCCGGTCACTCGGCGGCCGGATCAGCGGGCGACTGGCGCGGGACGTACCTGACGACCATGCGCGCCCTGCGCGCCGAGCTGCTGCGCTACCGCGACGGCGCGAAGGTCTACAGCGGCGCCCGGTTCACCGACACCGGCTACGCGGCCGGGCTGGACGCCTCGCTGCGCGTGCTGGTCGAGGCCGGCTTCACCCCGGCGAACGCCGCCCGCGCCTGGCAGACCGCCTACAGCTACACCATCGGCTACGTCATCGAGGAGCAGGCGATGGGCCCCAGCCCTTTCGACGGCGGGGAGGGCTGCGACGTGGACGCCCGCGCCGAGCGGCTGGCCGCCCATCCGCTGGCCGCCGAGTCGGGCCGGGTGATGTTCCAGGACTTCGACGAGGGCTTCGAACAGGGTCTGGCGGCGGTGCTCGCCGGGGTCGAGGCCACCCTGCTCGGCTGACGGCACCGCCGGGCCCGCACCCGGACCCGGCGGTGGCCGCGCTTCCCCCCGCGTGGGCGTCAGGCCGTCATGAACTCGCCGACCCGCAGCGCCCGCCGCACGATCCGGACGTCCCCGATGTACCCGTGGAAGACCTTGTCCAGCACCCCGGCGTACGCGTAGCCGCCCAGCATCCAGGGCCGCCCCAGCGTGGTCAGCCCGACGGCGGGCGTCGCCGGGTTGCGGGCCACCTCGCAGCCCTCCACGTACATCCGGCTGAGCTTGCCGTCGTTGACCACCGCGACGTGCCACCACCGGTCCAGCGGCAGCTGGTGCCCCCAACAGGTGGACGCCCCGCTCTGGTTGAGCGGGTAGACGCACCACTGGAGGGCGGGCGCCTCGGAGACGCTGAGCGTGGCGACCGGCTCGTCGGCGTCCGCCCCGGGCCCGTTCTTGCCCGCCTCGGCGCTCGATCCCCACCGGCTGAGCAGGGCGGACCAGCGGCTGCGCGCGGGATCCCAGTCGGCCGGCAGTTTGAAGAAGGCCTCGACGGTGAAACCGCGCTCGAAGGTCTCCCGGTTCACCGGCGCGGTGGGCACGGTCTGGAGGTATTCGCCGCGGACCGGCGCCCGGGTGCCCCGGAACAGCAGGCTGCCGTGGCCCGGCTGGTCCGGGTGGTGCTCGGCGGACCAGCTGAGCGCGCCGTCCGGCGTGCCCGGGGCGCTCTGCCAGAGCAGGTCGTTGCCGTGCCCGGTCAGGTCCTTGACGACCTGCCGCGGGGAGACGGCCGTGCCGTCGCCGCCCCCGTCGTCGAACCGCCAGTAGGCCACCGTGTCGCGCACCAGCAGCTCGCCCGCCCGGCGCGCCGGGCGCTGCGGGCGGGGCGCGAATCCGGCGAAGCGGCGGTCGAAGTCGATCGCGAGCGAGAAGCGGTCCACGTCCGAGGTCAGTTCGGCCTCCTGGGCCGCCAGCTTGTTGCGCTGCTCGGCGGCGGTCTGCTGGATCCACGGCGAGAAGGTCGACACGTCGACGGTGTTCCGGTCGAGGTCGAAGCGGTACGCCCGGATCATCGCCGCGCCGCCGTAGTAGCGGTCCTGGTAGTTGGTGATGTGGACGTGCACGTCGTGGCCGGCCCTGTTCCTCAGCACCGTGCGCCCGGGCGGCCAGTAGTGACCGTTGACGGTCAGGAAGACCTGGTCGTTGCCGCTGATCAGCCGCTCCCAGAGCCGCTTCCCGTAGTCGGACAGCTCGGCGCGGCCGCTGTCGTCGGCGTGTGCCAGGTCGTGGGTGGTCAGGATCACCGGGACCTCGGGGTTGGCCGCGATCATCCCGTTCGCCCAGGCGAAGCCCGCGTCGGAGAGCCGCCAATCCAGCGAGAGCACCATCCAGTCGCGGCCGCCCGCGCGGAACACGTGGCAGGTGTTGTAGCCGTCGGGGCTGGACCCGCGGTATCCGGAGGTGCGGGCGGCCCGGGCCTTGCCGAAGGTCTCCAGGTACGGGGTGCTGCCGCGCTGGTCGTCGGTCGAGGAGCGGACGTCGTGGTTGCCGGCGAGCACGCCGTAGGCCGCCCCGGCGTCGTCCAGCAGGCCGAACACCTTGGTGACGGCGGCGTACTCGACGGCCAGCCCGTTCTCGGTGACGTCGCCGAGGTGGGCCAGGAAGACGATGTTGTCGTCCGTCCCGTCCTCCCGGTTGACCCCGCCGTCCAGCACGTAGCGGATCGAGGCCTCCACCGGCGCCGGGTGGATCCGGTCCTGGTCGAACAGGTACTGGGTGTCCGGCATGACGACGAAGGTGAACTGCCGGGCGTCCGGGTCGGGCTGCCAACGCCCGTGGCCCTTGCCCTTCTTGGGCTTCTTCGCCGCCCCGCCGGGCCCGTCGGCCGCCTCGGTGCCGGCCGCCCGCGCGGGCACCGCGCCGAGCAGACCGAGCCCGGCGGTGCCGACCCCGGCGGCGCCCAGCAGCCCGGCCCCGCGCAGGAACCGGCGCCGGCCGGCCGCGGCCGGGCCCTCCCCGTCGAGGTCGGCGGTCCGCGGGCAGCCGCACTCGTGCTCGGTCGCCTGGATGTCGTGCATGTTCGCTCCCGGAAGTGGTTTGGGCCCTGACGGTACGTACCGGGGTCGGTCGGAGATCATCGGGCGGGCCACGCTCCGCTGAACAGCGGCGGAATCCGACGGGCCGGAGCGGGGCCGGCCGGGAGCGGGGGCCGACCGGGGCCGGGACGGCTACGGTCCGCACGGGACGTCACCGGGCGGCGCCGCACGACCCGGACGGCGTGCGCATGGCCGGTCGGCCCCCCGACGCGGTGGAGGCCCCGGCCGCGCGACGCCGAGGGCGTCCGGTGCGCGCTGCCGACCGGCACCACCTCGCGCACCCGGCGCTCGGGCCCGAGGTGCTCGGGGCCCGGCGGCGCGGCGGCGCGGGGTCACCGGCGTCCCGGACCGCACCGGCAACGCGGCCCCGGCGCGGCGCCGGGGAACCGGGCCCCACCGTGCAGGGGCTCGGTGGCGAGCCTGCCGGAGTTGCTCTCCCGGCTGCGGCGGGGTTGAGGCATCCTCCCGCCCGGAGGTGCGGGCCGGCACGGAGCGGCCGTAGAACGGAAGGGGACGGCTCACCGGCCGGATCCTTCGCCGGGCCCGAGGAGGTGGCTGCGATGGGACTCCCCCTGGCGGCCGGGCACGTCCTGGTACGGCTCGGCGAGGGCCCGCGCGAGGCGGCGGACGCCGTGCTCGACGCGCTGGAGGGCGCCTTCCCGACCCACACCGGACGCGGCCGGACGCTGATCGGCAACGTCTGGGAGGACCCGCCCGCCCTGACCTCGGAGGGCGCCCGGGTGGTGGCCGAACCCCGGATCAGCCGTGACCCCGCCGGCCCCGCGCCGAGCCCGTCGATGAGCCTCTCCCAGACCTTCGACGCCCATCGGGCGGGCTCGCCGGGGCCGCCGCTCGCCCTGCCGGAAGGTCTCGCGGCGGACCTGCTCGGCGCCCCCGAGGACGTCGAGCGGGTGGTGCGCGCCCTCGCCGCCCGCTGCCCGGCGCACGAGGCCGGCCGCGAGGAGCAGGGCCCCCAGTCGGCCGTACGGCTGTGGCTCGGGCCGCCCCGGTGAGCGCCCGCCGCGCGTGTGCCGGCACCGGACCGGGGTAGGCGCGCGGGCGAAGACAACCGACCGACTCGTTCGGGGGCCGTCATGGCCGTACAACGCAGACCAGGCACGCAGCGCGGAGGCAGGGCGCACCGCCCGACCGGCGAGCGCCACGACTTCCCGCACGCCCCGCAGGGCCCCGGCCGGACCATGCCGCAGCTCCGGCCCCAGAGGATGGTGCGCCGCGGCGACGAGCCGGTGACCGCCCGTTCGGACCTGGAGCTGCGGCGGCTGCTGTCGCGGATCTTCCTGGTGCTGTTCGTCGCCGCGGTGGTGCTCTTCTCCGTCCTGGCCGCGCTGGCCGGGCCGGGCCCCGCGCCGAACCAGGGGACCTACGCCTTCTTCGCCGTCCTGTGCGCCGGGTTCGCCGGGATCACCGGCCTCGACCTCCTGGTGATCCGGCGCCGTCTGGCCGCCGGGCAGGGCCGGGACCGGACCGACCGGAGTTCGTGAGCGGGCCCGTGGGGTCCCCGCGCCGGCTCACGGCACCGGACCGCGCGACCCGCCGGGAGCAACCCTCTCCGGGCCACAACCATCCCACCGGGTCCGGCCCGGTGGCCGTTCGGCAGACCCCGGGGTTGCATGGACTCACCCGAGCCCCCAGCGATCCGGAGGTAACGCCGTGTACGAGATGTGGGCCGAGCACGACCCGGCGGTGTCCCCGCCCGCCGTGGTGTGGCACGTGGTGGCGAAGGACGACGCGTCGTCCTCGTTGTGCGGGCGCTTCCTCGAACCCTCCCAGCGCGTCGTCCCGGCAGCGGACGGTACCGGTGCGGCCGGGCCGGACCGGTACTGCGACCCCTGCCTGGTCACCGTGCGCGAGGCCTTGGCCGCCAGCGCCCGGTGACCGTCCGGTGCGGTGTCCGCCCCCTGGCCTCCTCCGTCCCTTCCTTCGTCCGTTTTTCTCTTCGTTCCGATCCGTTCGGGTCCGTTTCGGCACGTCGTCCCGAGGCGTCGTCCTGCCGGCCCGAGGCGTCGTTCCGACGTCTCAGGGCAGCGGCACCGCCTGCAGGCACGGGTGCCGGCTGCCGGTCCCGGGACCTGCCAGGACGGTGGCCACCTCTCCGGTGATCTCCACCCGGAGGCCACCGTCCTGGCTCTCCCAGACGAAGCCCCCGCCCGGTCCCTTGGTCCGCGTCTCGTGCACGACGACCACGCACAGCGGAGCGTGTCCGCCGATCGCGCCCGGGAGTGTCACCGCACAACGGCGGGCGAGGCTTCCCATCACCGCCTCCATCTCTCCCACCCTGTGCCCCCTGTGCCATCGATTCTCCACCCGGCCCGACCGCTTGTATACGGACGAGCCGACGCCGGCGCCCGGGCCCGGGGAGTGTCCGGTCTCGCGTATGCCCGATTCCGTGGCGGTCACACCCCGCGTCCGGCCGCCGGGACGGCCCCGCCCGGCGTACCGGAGCCCCGTGGTGCGCGACGTCCGGCCCCTGGGGGGCGCCACCGGGGTCCCACGACGGGCGGGCCGCCCGAGCGCCCCGGGCGGCGCCCCCGGCCGCCGCCCGGCGGAGCACCGCCGGGCGAACCGCCGCGGCATGGGTCATCGTGGCGTGAGACGACACCGCACCGGCCGAGCCCGAGGAGACCGCCCGTGGGAGTGAACGGCGCCGGCCGGCGGCCCGTACCGTTGGGCAGCCGCCACCCCCGGGTGCGTTCCCAGCGGGCCCGTGCCGCGGCACCGGGCCGGGGACAGCCGTCCGGTGAGCGCGTCTCCCCCGGGCTGCGGACGGCCGCCGGGTACACCTGGAGGCTGGCACTCCTGGGGCTCGCCGCCTTCCTGGTCGTCCAGGTCCTGACCCGGCTCGAACTGCCCGCCGTAGCCGTCTTCGTGGCGCTGGTCATCACCTCCGTCCTGCGCCCGCCGGTCGACCTGCTGGCCCGGACGATGCCCCGCTCGCTCGCCGTCCTGATCACCTTCCTGTGCACCATCGCCGTCATCGGCGGGGTCCTCACGCTGGTGGGCACCACCGTCGCCGCCGAGTGGAGCCGGCTGGACAACGAACTGCGCGGCGGTCTCACCCGGATCGACCACTGGCTCACCCGGGCCCCCTTCCACCTGCGGCCCGGGACGGTCACCGGCCTGCGGACCAAGATCGGCGAGTTCGTGGCCGCCCACCGCGCCACCCTGGTCAACACCGCGCTCAGCGGCGCAAGCCGGGTCGTCGAACTGGTCACCGGGCTGGCGCTCGCGGTGTTCTGCTCGGTCTTCTTCCTGCACTCCGGCGAGCGGATGTGGGCCTGGGCGCAGCAGCAGCTGCCGGCCCGCAGCCGCTCGGTCTGCGACCGCGCCGGTCGCGCCGCCTGGCACACCTTCGCGGGCTACACCCGGGGCGTGCTGATCGTGGCGGCCTCCAACGCGGTGCTGGTGGGCATCGCGCTGGCCGTCCTGCGGGTGCCTCTGGTGATGCCGCTGATGGTGCTGGAGTTCGCGGCGACCCTCGTCCCGCTGATCGGTTCCCCGATCGCCCTGGCCATCGCCGCGGTGGTGGCGCTCGCCGCCCGAGGCCCGGTGATCGCCCTGCTGGTGCTCGCGCTGATCGTGGTCATCGGCCAGATCGAGGGCCATCTGCTGCACCCGCTGGTGCTCAGCTGGTCGGTGCGCATCCATCCGGTGGCCATCGCCGTGTCGGTGGCCGGCGGCGCCGTGCTGGCGGGGGTCCTGGGCGCGGTGGTGGCGGTGCCGGTGGTGTCGGTCGCCTGGGCGGTGCTCGGCGAACTGCGCGGCCGGGGAGGGCCGCGCGGCTCAGCGGGTGGGCCCCCGGCGGCGCGCGATCAGCCGCGTCGTGGAAAGGAGCAGGGTCGGCGCCCAGACCAGTGAGAAGACGGCCAGGACGACGGGCGGGTGGTCATCGGCGCTGACCAGCAGCAGGCCCACCGAGAGGGCCAGCAGCACCGACAGCACGGCGAGCGGCACCCGCGCGGCGAGGCCCAGGGCCCGGTACGGCAGCCGGCCCGGGCCCGGCCGCATGGTGCGCATCGCGCGGTCGAGCCGGTCGTCCGCGCGCAGTTCCTCCTCGATCTCCACCAGGATCCGCAGCTCCCGGCGGGACAGCCCGGGCCCGTCCATGGTCGCCACCTCCCGTCCCCCCGCTCCGGCGGCTGCCCGGCCCGATGGCTCCGTAACCCGGCCCGGGCGCCGCGAACAGTACCGGCTCGGGATAGTCGGGGGCCCGTTGACCTGGCAGGATTCCCGCTGACCGGTGCCGTCGGGAGCCCCTGCCGACGGCACGCCCCGCGCCAGAAAGGGCCACCCCGTGACCACTGCCAGCAACGTCGTCGTCGAGCGGGCTGACGACCGCAACCGCTACGAGATCCTCGTCGACGGCGCGCTCGCCGGCTTCACCGAGTACCGGGACCACGACGCGCAGCGGGTCTTCTTCCACACCGAGGTCGACGAGGCCTTCGCCGGCCAGGGCCTCGCCTCGCGCCTGGTGCGGGAGGCCCTGACGGACGTCCGCGCGAACGGCAGGCGGATCGTGCCGATCTGCCCGTACGTCGCCAAGTTCCTGCTGAAGCACGAGGAGTTCGGCGACATCACCGACCCGGTCACCCCCGAGGTCAAGGGGTGGCTGCGCACCCAGCTGTACTGACCCGCCCGTCCCCGCCGGGCCCTCCCTTCGCCCGGTGCCGGTCCGGCGGGCGGGCGGTCGCACCGGTCCCCGCCGCCCCCGGCCCGCCCGGCCCTTCGACGTGGGGTCCTTGGGCCCTGTCCGCGCGGCCGGTCGGCGGGGATCCTGGTCGCCGGTATGCGCCGACTGGCAGTGGAAGGGCCTGGTGATGGGCGAGTTGGTCACGGTGAGGGCGTTCGAGGGGCTGACCGGCGAGGTCCTGGCCGAGGCACGGGCCCGGGTGGCCGCCGCGGCGGAGGCTCCGGGGGGTGGGGACGCTGGTGGAGTCCCTGCGGGTCCGGCTCGCGGCCGTGGCCGGGGGCGTGCTGGCGCAGGTGAACGCCGAGGTGGACGGCCGGCGGATCCGCGTCCAGGAGGCCGCGGCCGGGCTGGGCGACTCCCTCGACCGGGTGAGCGAAGCGCTGCGCGGGAGGATCAGGGCCGTCACCGGCGCCTGGACGCCGCGTCCCTGGCCGATCCACCGCCCGGCCGGGCCCGCCGGCCCGACCGGCGAGGCCGTCCGTGAGCCGCGGGTCGTCCGGCACAAGGAGCCCTCGCTGGTGTGGTGTTCGCCGGAGGCCGCCGCCCGGACCATGGACGCGATGGACTACGACATCCACCTGTTCACCGATCCGGCGACCGAGACCGACGCCGTGGTCTACCGGGTCGGGCCGACCGGCTACCGCCTCGCCCGTACCGTCCCCGCCGGTCCGGCCGGCCGCCGGACCTCGCCGATCACCCTCAGTCCGCACGGCGCGCCTCGGCTGACGCGGGCTCAGGCCGTCGACCGGCTGACGGGGGCGGAACTGCCGTTCCTGTTCTTCGCGGACCCGGACAGCGGACGCGGCCGGGTGCTCTACCGCCGGTTCGACGGCGGTCTCGGCCTGATCACGGGCCGCCTCTGACGGCACCGGCCACCGGCCGGAACACCGCCGTGGGGGGGGGGGGGGGGGGGGGAAGGGGGGGGGGGGGGGGGGGGGGGGGGGGGGGGGAGGGGGGGGTGGGGGGGGGGGGGGGGGGTGGGGT